>DATMES010000046.1 GCA_035556555.1 Frankiaceae bacterium | reverse complement strand
CCCGCGGAGGCCCCGGCTGAGTAGGACCTCCGTACGCCAGGGCAGTGACGGTACGACGATCCGTCGTACCGTCCTGCCCGGCGGGCTGCGCGTCGTCACCGAGTCGATGCCCACCGTGCGCTCGGTGGCGTTCGGGATCTGGGTCGGGGTCGGCTCGCGCGACGAGTCGCCGGGCCTCGCGGGCGCGTCGCACTTCCTGGAGCACCTGCTGTTCAAGGGCACCAAGCGGCGCGGGGCGCTGGAGATCGCGGCCGTCATGGACGCGGTCGGCGGCGAGATGAACGCGTTCACCGCCAAGGAGTACACGTGCTACTACGCGCGTGTCCTCGACGCCGACCTGCCGCTGGCGGTCGACGTCGTGTCCGACATGGTGACGTCGTCGCTCATCACCCCGGACGACTTCGAGAGCGAGCGGGGCGTCATCCTCGAAGAGATCGCGATGCACGACGACGCGCCGGACGACATCGTCCACGACGCGTTCGCGCGGGCGATCTTCGGCGACCACCCGCTCGGCCGGCCCGTCCTCGGCACCGTCGAGTCGATCTCCGAGGTCTCGCGCGCGTCGGTGCACGGCTACTACCGCCGCCGCTACAAGCCCTCGCAGATCGTCGTCGCGGTGGCCGGCAACCTCGACCACGCGAAGGTCGTCCGGCTGGTCCGGAAGGCATTCGGCGAGGTGCTCTCCGGTGACGTCGACCCCGCGGCGCCGCGCGGCGGCCGCTCCGGGCCCAAGGTCGTCGGCGGCGTGCACGTCACGCGCCGGCCGACCGAGCAGGCCAACCTCGTCCTCGGCACGGGCGGTCTCGCCCGCGCCGACGAGCGGAGGTTCGCGCTCGGCGTCCTCAACAACGCGCTCGGCGGCGGCATGTCGTCGCGGCTGTTCCAGGAGGTACGCGAGCGGCGCGGGCTGGCGTACAGCGTCTACAGCTACCACTCGCAGTACGCCGACACGGGCCTGTTCGGCATCTACGCCGGCTGCGCCCCGTCGCGCGTCGACGAGGTGCTCTCGCTGTGCCGCGAGCAGCTCGACGCCGTCGCGCACGGCGGCATCACCGCCGAGGAGATCGCGCGCGGCAAGGGCCAGCTCAAGGGCTCGCTCGTGCTCGGGCTCGAGGACACGGCGTCGCGGATGCACCGGCTCGGCAAGGGCGAGCTCGTCTACGGCGAGCAGCTCACCGTCGACGAGGTCATCGGCCGGATCGACGCGGTGACCGCCGACGACGTCGCCGAGGTGGCGTACGAGGTGCTCGCCCAGGGGCAGCGGGGGCTCGCGGTGATCGGGCCGTTCGACGGCGCCGACTTCTCCTCCGCGGTCGCCTGATGCTGCGCGTCGCGGTCCTCGGCGCGCGCGGCAAGATGGGCGCGGAGGTGTGCCGCGCGGTCCAAGTGGCCGACGACCTGATTCTCGTCGCGGAGCTGGACAAGGGCGACGGCGCGGGCAGCGCCTTCGACGCGCGCGCCGACGTGCTCGTGGACTTCACCCACCCCGACGCGGTGATGGAGAACCTCGAGTTCGCGATCGGCCACGGCATCCACTGCGTCGTCGGCACCACGGGCTTCGACGCCGACCGGCTGGAGGCCGTGCGCGGCTGGCTGGCCTCGGCGCCGTCGGTCGGTGTCGTCATCGCCCCGAACTTCGGGCTCGGCGCGGTGCTCATGATGCGGTTCGCGGAGCAGGCGGCGGCGTACTTCGACTCCGTCGAGATCGTCGAGCTGCACCACCCGGGCAAGGCCGACGCGCCGAGCGGAACGGCGCGGACGACGGCGTCCCGGATCGCCGCGGCGCGGGCGGCGGCGGGCTGTGCGCCCGCGCCCGACGCGACGTCGTCGGCGCTGGACGGCGCGCGGGGGGCGTCGGTGGACGGCGTACCCGTGCACTCCGTCCGCGTGGCGGGGCTCGTGGCGCACCAGGAGGTGCTGCTCGGCAGCGCCGGCGAGACGCTCACCATCCGGCACGACTCCACCGACAGGGCGTCGTTCATGCCCGGCGTGCTGCTCGCGGTGCGGGCGGTGGCCTCGCGGCCAGGGCTGACGCTGGGCATCGACGCGCTGCTGTGAGGGCGTTCACGGCGCGGCGTACGGTCGCCCTGCTCCTCGTCTTCCTTGCGTACTACCTGTGGGTGGTCGGGCGGCTCGCGACGCGGATGCTGCGGGACGAGCGGCTGGCGTTCCGCGGGCTGGGGATCGGCCTGCTGCTGCTCACGCTGGTCGGCGTGCTGCTGGCGGTGGCGGAGATCCGCTTCGGGCTCGCGACGCAGCGGCTCGCGCGCGACGTGGGCGACCTGGGGGATCCCGACGACTTCGACGCGGCGCAGGCGGCCGCCGAGGCGGCGCCGGAGGACTGGCGGGCGTGGTACCGGCTCGCGGTGGCGTACGACGCCGGCCGCGACCCCCAGCGCGGCCGCGCCGCCATGCGCCGCGCCATCGCCCTGGAACGCGCCGCCCGCTGATTACGAGCTACTCGGGCGGCTCCCCGCCGACGGCGTAGAGCGTCTGGGCGTACCGGCTGCCGAAGCCGACCCGCGTCACCTCCGCCACGTCGAACGTCCCCGGCTCCGGGTCCCAGTCGCCGTCCGAGCCGATCTGCAGCAGGACCAGCTCGGTGTCGTCGAGGCGCAGGAGGCGCCCGAGGTACGCCTCGTCCGGCGTGGCGTACTCGGTCTGCACGTCGAGGATCGGGCCGTTGACGGCGGCCATGCCGAGCACTTCGGCGAGCGAGCCGAGCGCGGGCCGTACGGGCGCCGCCGGCGGCCACTCGCCCGCCACCTTGAGCGCGCGGATGGCGAGCGGGTCGGGCGGCAGGCGTACCTCGATCGACCGCAGGTCGGCCGTACGGAAAGCGATGTAGCCGTCGAACGTCGCGTCGTACAGGTCCGCGATGACCGTCCACTCCGGCGACACGCCGAGCACGATGCCGTCGAGCGGGTCGCCGTGCGGGATGTGCCGGCGGATCCGGACGAACGCGAGGTGCGCCGCCGCGTCGTCGAGCAGCGCGACCGCGCGGTCGACGTCGACGCCGTCGGGCGGGTGGCTCACCGCCCGGCACCCGCGGGCGTGCGCGGCGGCCGGGGGACGTAGTCGGGGCCGCCGGGGGTCGGCTCGGTGCCGAGGGCGGTGAGGAGGCGTTCGGACGCGGCCGCCACCTCGGCCACGGCCTGCTCGAACGCCGCGGCGTTGGCCTTCGACGGCGCGCGGTAGCCGCTGAGCTTGCGGACGTACTGCAACGCCGCCGCGGTCACCTCGCCCTCGGTCGGCGGCGGCTCCGCGCCACGCAGCGTCTTGATGCTCCTGCACACGTCAGGTGCCCCTCTCGCTCACGAACGACCGCCACTCGGGCGGGTCGGCGTCGTCCCACCAGCCGAGCCGACGGTACGACGCCACCAGCGCCGACACCACCTCGGGCGGCGGCGCGTACGACCTCCCGGCCGCGACGGCGACGTCGTCGTGGTGCACGGCGAGGTCGCCGAGCCCGAACAGCTGCTGCACGCCGACAGGGATCGGGCCGCGCTGGTGCGGCATCACCTCGTCAGGGTCCGAGGCGAGCGCGAGGAACCGCTCGCACTCCTCCCGCAGCGCGGCCTCGGGATCGCGGGTGTAGGCGCGTACGGCGCGGAGGTTCTCGGCGTCCATGTCCTCCGGCGCGAACGGCGGCGTGAGGTCGCCGCGCCTGCCTTGCGACAGCATGGCCACGAAGCGTTCGAACGTCGCCGCCAGATGCGTGGTCACGTCGCGGACGGTCCACGGCGCGCAGCGGGTGGGCAGCGCCGGGTCGATCGCCGCGACGGCCGCGAGGTAGGCGTCGAGCTCGGCGGCCACCAGCGGCCGGATGTCCGGCCACGGGCCGGCGAAGCGTGCGTCCATGGGCGGGACGCTACAGATGGGGTGTGACGGAGAAACGGTCAGTGCTCGCCGGGAACGCAGCTGGCGACGCCCACGGGGATCGCGGGGACGGTGTCGCAGATCGCGACGTCCTCGGGCGCGGCCTCGAACGTCACCGACACCTCGCCGTCGCGGTCGCCGATCACCTCGGCGACCTCGGACGGGACGCGGACGCGCAGCTCGTCGGGGAGCTTCTTGGTGTTGCAGGTCGTGCACTCACCGTCGGGGTTCGGCTTGCGGGTGCCTGGCGTGTCGCGGACGGTACGGCGCGGCGACACGACGGGCTCGACGACCGAGGTGCGTACGGGGCGGTCGGCCGGGTCGACGGCGGGCACCGGCTCGGCGACGGACGTGCCGAGGCGCGGCGGGTCGAGCGCGACGGGGCGGCCCGGCATGGCACCGGTGGGGGAGCCCGTACCGGGCAGGCCCCCTCCGACGAAGAGGAACGCCGCGGCGGCCGCGCAGGCGAGCGCGGCGGCGGCGCGGGGCATGGAGACGTCGGCGGCGGCGGGCTCGGAGCCGGCCGCGGCGCCGCGGGCGGAGTCGAGGCGGGCGAGCACGTCGTCCTCGGAGACGCCCAGGCGCGCGGCGAGGGCCGCGGGGAGCACACCCTCGACGTAGCGGAGGCGGAGCAGCTCGCGGTCCTGGGCGGGCAGGCAGGCCAGCGCGCCGGCGGCGAGGTCGGCGGAGGAGAGGGCGGCGTCGGCGGCCTCGGCCCAGGCGGCGGTGCCGGCGACGAGGTGGCGCGCGGCGACGCGCAGCCAGCCGTACGCGGCGCCGTCGGAGGCGAACGAGCGCTCGTACGCGAGGGGGAGGACGTCGGCCGCGACGGACGCGGCGGCGGCGGGGGAGAGGCCGGACTCGGACACGAGGGAGCGCACGAGGCGGGCCTCGTGCAGGGCGACGAACGGCGCGTACGCCACCGCCTCGCCGTGCTCCGCCATGCCGGTTACCTCCGGATCGGGACGCTCCGCACGCTAGGACAACGCGCGAACGGCCGGGAGGTTGCGGGCGTACCGGACTTCGGGCACATCCGTCCCTCCGATGTCGATGGTGCGGGCCGCGCCGTCCGCTGTAAAGCCACGATGCTCGTAAAACGTACGAGACGGGACGTTGGCGGTCAGAACCCACAACGCCACGGCAGTGCGGCCGTGTTCCGCGAACCACCCGTCCGCCGCGTCCAGGAGGCCGCGGCCGAGGCCCTGCCCCTGCGCCGACGGGAGGACGTAGACGGCGTAGACCTCGCCGTACGCCGCCGCGTCGAGGTCGCCGTCCCGCGCCGGACCGCCCGCGAGGAAGCCGCTGACCTCACCGTCCGTGACCGCGACCCACGTCCGCGTGACCGGATCGGCGACGAGCTCGGCCCAGCGCGCCGTGTTGGCGGCCGCGTTCAGCCCCGCGAGGACGGCGCCGGGCACCAGGCCGGGGTACGCCGCCCGCCACGTGTCCACCTGGACGCGCGCGATGCCCGCGGCGTCGGCGGGCGTGGCGGGCCTGATCACCGGCCGGACCCTAACGCGAGCGGCACGGCAGGTGCGGCGCGGGGGGAGGAGAAGTACGCGGCATGGGTCGACGACGCTCTCGCCGGGCCGCGGTGGCCGCCGCGCTCGCGCTCGGGCTCCTCGCGCCGGCGAGCCAGGCAGGCGCGTGCCCCGACCCCGACGAGGAGCCCCTGGTCCTCCTGTACGCCGACACGCTGACGGTGACGTTGCGCGCGGCGCGCAAGACGTACCGGCCTGGGGAGACGGCGAGGGTCACGGTGACCGTCGAGCGGCACGGCCCCGCGGGGACCTCGGCCGAGCCCGTGGCGGCACAGGTGAAGGGCAGGCTCCGGACCCCGAAGGGCGTCGAGCCGTACCGGTTCGCGTTCACGCTCCCGGCGTCGGGCACGCGGACGAAGCTGTGGGCGATCCCGCGCGGCACCCGTCCTGGTCCGCTCGCCATCGACGCCACCGCGCTGTACGAGCTCCTCCCGAGCGCGAGCTGCTACAGCAGCCTCGCCTACGAACGCGGCACCGCCGCCAGCGAGGCGTTCCTCACGATCCGCCGCTGACCCGGTACGCGGCCACGCTTGATCTGGTGGTGTCGTTGCGGCTCGCACACCACATGTGGGCATAGCATCGCCGCCATGTCTCAGGAGACACTCGCCCCCATGGACGCCGACGACGAGCTGCGGTTGGAGCCGAGCTGGCGGTCGGACATGACCGTCGAGCTCGTGAAGTCGAGCGCGAGCGACAACGACGTCATCTGGGCCGCGCGCGTGTCCACGGCCGGCGAGCAGTCACTGGAGGCGCGTGACGAGGACCCGGCGCGCTCCAAGGGCCTCATCAACTACCTCATGCGCGAACGCCACGGCAGCCCGTTCGAGCACAACTCCATGACGTTCCTCATCGCGGCGCCGATCTTCGTGTTCAGGGAGTTCCACCGGCACCGCATCGGGTGGTCGTACAACGAGTCCTCCGGCCGCTACCGCGAGCTGGAGCCGGTGTTCTACGTCCCCGGCGCCGAGCGCAACCTCGTCCAGGAGGGCAAGACCGGCCACTACGTCTTCGTCGAGGGCACCACGGAGCAGTACGACACCGTGGTGCACCAGACGAAGCAGGCGTGCGAGACGGCGTACCGCGCGTACCAGCAGATGCTCCGCGCCGGCATCGCCCGCGAGGTGGCGCGCGGGGTGCTGCCGGTGGCGACGTACTCCTCGATGTACGCCACCTGCAACGCCCGCTCGCTCATGGCGTTCCTCTCGCTGCGGACCAAGCGCGAGGACTCGACGTTCCCTTCGTACCCGCAGCGCGAGATCGAGATGGTCGGCGAGGCGATGGAGGAGCAGTGGGCCCGGCTGATGCCGATCACCCACGAGGCGTTCTGCAAGAACGGCCGCGTCTCGCCCTGATCCCGTACCGCGCCCAGCTGCTCGCCGGCCGTCCAGCGCGGACGCCGGAGGCGGTCTGCGAACGCCTGCTCGCCGTCCAGGCGCAGGACCCGCGCGGCTTCCGGCTGGCGATCCGTGCGCGAACGTCGGGCCTGACCGTGGCCGACGTGGACGCGGCGCTGGCCTCGGGCTCGCTGGTGGTCTCGTGGCTCAACCGGGGGACGTTGCACCTCGTCCGCCCCGAGGACTACTGGCTGCTGCACCCGCTGACGTCCCCGCAGGTCGCGACGGGCAACGCCGCGCGGCTGCGCCAGGAGGGCGTGTCGCCGCGCGATGCCGAGCGCGGCGTGGGGGCGGTGGTGGAGGCGCTGGCCGACGGTCCCCTCGGAAGGACCGCCCTGCGTGCGGCGGTGGAGGCCGCGGGCGTCCGCGTCGCGGGGCAGGCGCTCGTGCACGTGCTGGTGCTGGCGACGTTGCGCGGGCTGGTCGTCCGCGGGCCGATGGTCGGCAAGGAGCACGGCTTCGTGCTCGTGTCGTCGTGGCTGGGCCCGCCGGTCGTGTGGGACCGCGACGAGGCGCTGGCCGAGCTGGGCCGCCGCTACGCCGTCGCCCACGGTCCCGCGACGGACCGCGACCTCGCGAAGTGGGCCGGCATCCGCGTGACCGACGCGCGCAAGGCGCTGGATGGCGTACGGCAGCCGCGCGCTGTGGCGGAGGTGCCGCCGCCGAGGCTGCTGGGCGCGTTCGACGAGGTGCTCATGGGCTGGGAGTCGCGAGACGCCGTGCTGGGCCAGCACGCAGGCAAGGTCGTGAGCGGCGGGCTGTTCCGGCCGTTCGCGCTGGTGGACGGCGTCGCGGCGGGCACGTGGCGGATCGAGAAGGAACGGGTGGTGGTGGAGCCGTTCGGCCATCTCGACACCTCGCTGCTCGACGCGGAGGCGCGTGACGTGGAGCGGTTCTTGGACCTGCGGACGTAGCGCGCGCACACTGCTCGTGACGAACGGGGGTTCTCATGATCACCATGCCGGCAGGGCAGCCCGTGGAACCGGCGGCTCAACCCCGCACGCTGAAGTCCGCGATCTTCGACGAGCATGCCTCCTTCGAGTTCCTCGACGAGACGAAGATCGACGATGCGGCGAAATGGGCCGCGGGCGGGTTCATGCTGCTGGCTGGGCTCCTCGGCTTCCTCGGCATCAAGGAGGGCGTGCTCGACCGGCTCCTCCGCGACAACCCTGACCGGGCGCTGTTCGTCTTCCTCCTCGTGGGCATCGGCGTCGTGCTGAGCCTGCTCGCGCCGGCCTTCAGGGCGGACAAGTTCGTCAACGTGCCGGCGATCTGCGCGGTGATCGCGGTGCTCGGTGGCATCGCCGTCACCCTGGGCTGGGACGAGCGGTCCACAGGCCGAATGATCATCGCCATCGTCGGGTTCGCGTTGCTCGCGCTGCTCGCGGGAGTCCTGTGGCACGGCTCGATCTCGCTCGTCGCCACCGCGTTGATCCTCGCCGTCGTCTCGACGTCCATGGGCCTCTACGTCGCCGCGACATTGGCGGTGGCGTCCAAGACGCTGCCCGAAGAGCCGCGCGTGAGCGGTGCCCTGGTCGAGGAGGGCGGCCGGGAGGTGGTCAAAGTGGTCGCGAAGGCCGCGAAGCGTGAGAACAAGGACCTCGTCGTCCTCGTGCTCGGTCACGCGGTCGCCGCCGACGACGCCGGTGTCGAGCTGGGCCACGCGACGTTCGGCCCGGACGGCGTCGGAGAGATCGACGCGACCCAGACGTTCCCCGTGTTCTCCGTGCAGTGGGCCGCGCTGTCGGTGGCCTACTGCGTAGACACCGACTGCAAGGCTCGGACCGAGGCGGTCCGGTTGCGGCCTGACCGCGGTGGTGCCCGCGTCGGCGCGGCGGTGACGGTCGAGGCCGGAGCCGTGCATGCCGCCGTCAACGCGGTGGGCGTCGCCCCGGGAACGATCATCCGGGTCCGCGTGGAGCGCGTTCGAGGCCGGTCTCGCCTGCCGTACCTTGCCCGCCTCGTGGGGGATGCCGAGGGCAGGGCCGAGTGGTCCGTGAAGGTGGCCGAGACCCGGCCCGGAGACGTGATCCTCGTCTGGACGGCGGTCTGTCCGGGCAGGTGTGGGGCACGAGCCCCGGTGGCGCGCTACCGGGTGGGCTGACCTACGGCACGTAGGTGTCGTCGGTCTCCATCGAGTCCGGCTCGCCGGTCTCGGTCAGCGTGACGCGGTAGCCGTCCACGACGCCGACGCGCGCGACGGCGTCGATGTGCGCGCGGTCGGTGCCGCCCCACTTCGTCTTCGCGGCCTTGCGCGCGTCGGCGACCGACTCGGCCGCGACGAGCACGACCTCGTGGTCCTCGCCCAGGCGGCCGGGCGCGAGGTGCCCGCCGAGGTAGACGACGTACAGGTCCATCAGAACGTCACCACATGCCCTTCCCGCGGCGCCGTACGGCCGGCGAGGACATCCAACCAGACGTCCCGCAGGGCTTCGGGGCCCTCGTGGACGACGACGTCCACCGACCTCTCGGCCATCGGCGCGAACGACCGCCAGGCCGCGGCGAAGCGCTCGTACAGGCCCTCCCGGCCCCAGTCGACGGCACGCTTCGCGATCTGGTCGGGCGCGAAGAACAGCGCGTCGCCGCCCAGCGACGTCGGGTCCTGCTGGGTGATCCCGACGGGGGTGTCGCGGACGAGCGCCGCGCCGAGGTGATCGCGCAGAGCGGCGCGGACGTCGGCGCTGCCGGCGACGTCGAGGTACGTGGTGGGCTGCTGTGCGAGGCGGGGCACGGCGTCGTACGCGACGACCTCGTCGTAGACGCCGAGGCCCTCCGTGAACTGTGTATTGGCGGGTGACGTGAGCCCGACCGTGCGCACGCCGGCCTCGCGGAGGAGGAACGCCGCGCCGTACGCCGTCTTGCTGCTCGCCGACGACAGCACCACCTGGTCCGCGCCGAAGAGCGCGTTGTCGGTGACCCAGTCGGCGAGCATGAACGACGTGTAGAACAGCGGCCGGTACAGCACCTGCAGGTCCTCACGCTCCGGCTCGTACGCCGGGTCGCCGGTGGTGAGCGAGTAGACGTTGTACGTCCCCGGCAGGCTCGCCCGATGCTCGGTCGCGTCTCGGAACCCTCCCGCGCTCGCGCGGCTCGGCGTGACGCGCAGGTGGCCTGCGGGCGGCAGGTAGCCGTAGACGCGGTCGCCTTCCGAGACGCCCTCGGCGCGGGACGCCGCGACCTCGGCGAAGCCCCAGAGGGGGACGTTGCCCCAGCCCTCGGGGGCGGGGAAGAAGTCCCAGTAGCGGAACGGCTTGCCGCCGAGGACGGCGTACGTCACGTTGTTCGCGGTCATGCCGACGCGGTCGACGCGTAGCACGGCCTCGCCTTGCTCTGGCTGCGGGGTCGGCGCCTCGGCGAGCTGCGTACGGGTCAGGTCGTCGCGCGCGACGGAGAGCGTCCAGGACGTCATCGCGCCACCGTAGCGATTTCTGTCACACCCCCTGTCTAAGG
Source organism: Frankiaceae bacterium (assembly GCA_035556555.1). Lineage (GTDB taxonomy): Bacteria > Actinomycetota > Actinomycetes > BP-191 > BP-191 > BP-191. The sequence continues at coordinate 190,494 of DATMES010000046.1, read as the reverse complement.
TCGTGATCATGACGGAGACACTCGCGGTCGAGGCCGCGCAGCTGGTGAAGAAGTACACGGGCCGAGGGGGGTCCGACGTCGAGGCCGTGCGCGGCGTCGACCTCGCCGTGCGCGCGGGCGAGGTGTTCGGCTTCCTGGGGCCCAACGGCGCCGGCAAGTCCACGACCGTACGCATGCTGACCACGCTCATGTCCATCACGTCCGGCACCGCGCGGGTGGCGGGGATCGACGTGGCGGCCGAGCCCGACGCGGCACGCCGCAAGATCGGCGTGGCGCTGCAGGAGGCGGGGCTCGACGAGCGGCAGACAGGCCGCGAGCTGCTCGTGCTCCAGGGGCGCCTCTTCGCGCTGTCGCCGGCTGCTGCGGCGAAGCGTGCCGAGGAGCTCATCGACCTCGTCGACCTCGCCGACGCGGCGGACCGTCGTATCAAGAGCTACTCAGGAGGCATGAAGCGGCGTCTCGACCTCGCGTCGTCGCTGGTGCACGAGCCGGAGGTGCTGTTCCTCGACGAGCCGACGACGGGCCTCGACCCTGCGTCGCGGCTGACCGTGTGGGACGAGGTGCGCCGCATCAACGAGCGCGGCACCACCGTCTTCCTCACGACGCAGTACCTCGAGGAGGCCGACCAGCTCTGCGACCGGCTCGCGATCATCGACGAGGGGCTGATCGTCCGCGAGGGCACGCCCGCGTCGCTCAAGGCGGAGTTACGCAAACGCCGCGGCATGACGTCCGACCCCACGCTCGACGAGGTGTTCCTCGACGCGACCGGGCGCAGCCGCGACCGCGCCGCCGGCGAGGTCCAGGAGGTGTCCGCATGAGCACTCCCCACACCGCCGCTCGCTGCGCTCGCGCCGCCGCGGGGGCCCCGGCATGAGCGCCGCGGCCCAGTCGTGGATCCTCGGCAAGCGGGCACTGCGCGAGGCGCTGCGCACCCCCGACTCGACCATCCCGACGCTGTTCATCCCGCTGTTCTTCCTGCTCGTCAACGTCGGGCAGGCCGGCAAGATCTTCCCCTCGGAGTCGACGGAGTTCCTCAAGGGGCAGGGGTACGCCGCGTTCCAGCTGCCCGCGTCGATCCTGCTGGCGGCGTCGTTCGGCAGCGCGGCGCTCTACCTCGTCGGCGACATCGAGGGCGGCTACTTCGACAAGCTGCGCGCCGCGCCCATCTCGCGGGCGGCGATCGTTCTCGGGCGGCTCACCGCGGAGTTCGCGAAGGGCGTCATCATCACCGTCGCGCTCGTCGTGGTGTCGCTGCCGTTCGGCGTGCGCGTGGCGTCCGGGCCGCTCGGCTGGGTGCTGCTCGTGCTGCTCGCGTCGGGCTGGTGCGTGGTGTTCTCCGGCTTCCTGCAGCTCATCGCCCTCAAGACCCGTAGCGCCGCCGCCACCAACTCCGGCGGTCTGATCTTCTTCCCGCTGCTGTTCCTCACGCCCAACTTCGTGCCGCGCGACATGCTCACCAGGCCCATGGAGATCGCCGCGACGCTCAACCCCGTGACGTACCTCATGGAGGCGCTGCGTTCGCTGATCCTCAGCGACATCGAGTGGGTGCCGGTCGGCAAGGGCTTCCTCGTCGTGGCGGCGGCCGCCGTCGTGTCGGTGGGCCTCAACGTCCGCGCCATCAACCACTACGACTGATGACCACCGACGACCCGCCTGGGGACCCGGACGAGCCGCGGCAGCCGACCAACGAGGCCGAGCGCCGCGCAGCGATCGAGGCTGCGACCGAGCGCATGCTCCGCACGGGGCAAGCCGTTCTCGAACGCCTTCGTCACACCTGACCCACGTAGTAAGCCTTGCGAAACGCCCCCTGCGGTCACCCGCCGTGACGGCTCCGCCGGTCACGTCCGCAACCGGGGTGCGGCCCGTACGTGGAAAGAAGCAATTCGCACCCCGAAGTGCCCGGAGGTGGCCGCGGGAACGGGACGTGTCACCCCGCGTCACCAGCAGTCGTTTCGCCAAGCGCGAGTAGCGCGACGCTGCCCGCGGTGCGCTCCGCCCTCCCTCGTGATCACCTGTGTCCCTTTCCGTACGGCGCTCTGGCCGCTGAGGGGACACAGGTGATCAAGGAGCCGCGCGAGGCCGCCCGCGGCTCGCGACCTACGCCGACATGCCCTGCGGCCGACGGCCCATGAACCCGAGGTAGCGGTCCAGCACCGGCGCGTCGTCGGGCACCGGCACCCGGTCGCCGAAGAACTTGCCCTCCCCGCGGAACGAGTCCTGCAGGTTCCGCTGCGCGTGCGCCAGCGTCGTCTCCAGCTCGGAGTCGCTGAACGGCACCGCCTGGCCGGTCGCGATCGCGAGGTCGCAGCCGTGCGTGACGTACTCCATGAGCGTCATGCCGAGCACGACCGCGCCGGGCATCTCGTTCCCCGCGAACGACACCGTCCGGTCGGTCCCGCCCGCACGCCAGCCCGCCACGATGTCGTCCGCCGCGGCCTTGAACTCCCCGGCGTGGTCCTCGGTCGTGTACGCAGTGGGGTCCTCGCCCGCCTCACGGCCGGCCGCGCCCGCCGCGAAGGTCCGCAGCCACCCGACGATGTGGTTCAGCAGCGTCCGCACGTCGTACTCCGGGCACGGCGTCGGGCCGCCGAGCTGGTCGGGCGTGACGTTCGAGACCAGCGCCGACTCCTTCGCCAGCACGCTCTCCAGCACGTCGATGTCGCTCACGTTCGCCTCCCGTGGCCGGCCCCAAGGACGGCGCCCACCGTACGCCGGCCGCCGGACGCGCGATGATGGGCCCATGACCCGACCCGCCACACCGTTCGGCACGGTGCTGACCGCGATGGTGACGCCGTTCACGCCCGACGGCGCCCTCGACCTCGACGGCGCCGCCGCGCTCGCCACCCACCTCGTGGACCTCGGCAACGACGGTCTCGTCGTCAGCGGCACCACCGGCGAGTCCCCGACGACGACCGACGACGAGAAGGAACGCCTCCTCCGCGCCGTCGTCGAAGCCGTCGGCGACCGCGCCCAGGTCGTCGCCGGCGTCGGCACGAACGACACCGCGCACACGGTCGAGGGCGCCCGCCAGGCCGAGAAGGCCGGCGCGCACGCGCTGCTCGTCGTGACGCCGTACTACAGCCGCCCGCCCCAGGCGGGGCTCCAACGCCACTTCGAGACAGTCGCCGACGCCACCGGCCTGCCGAACCTCCTCTACGACATCCCCGTACGCAGCGGCGTCCCGATCGAGACCGACACGCTGAAGCGCCTGGCCGAGCACGACCGGATCGTCGCCGTGAAGGACGCGAAGGGCGACCTCGGCGCGGCGTCGGAGGTCATCGCGAGCACGGACCTGGCGTACTACTCGGGCGACGACGTGCTCAACCTGCCGCTGCTCTCCGTCGGCGCGGTCGGGTTCGTCTCCGTCGTCGGCCACCTGTTCGCCGACAGGCTGCAGGCGCTGGCGGCGGCGTTCTTCGACGGCAACCCCGAGGAGGCCACCCGCATCCACCAGAGCCTGCTGCCGGCGTACGCCGGCTTCTTCCGCACCCAGGGCGTCATCACGACGAAGGCCGCGCTCGCCCTCCAGGGCCTCCCCGGCGGCCCCACGCGTCCGCCGCTGATCGACGCCACCGACGAGCAGGTCGCGCGACTGAGGCAGGACCTCGCGGACGCCGGGCTGGACCTCGCATGAGCCACCCGCACCCGGAGCTGACCAACCCGCCGGCCGTTCCCGACGGCGCGCTGCGGATCGTCCCGCTCGGCGGCCTCGGCGAGATCGGCCGCAACATGACGGTCTTCGAGTACGACGGCCGGCTGCTGATCGTCGACTGCGGCGTGCTGTTCCCCGAGACCGAGCAGCCCGGCATCGACCTGATCCTCCCGGACTTCTCCTACATCCGTGACCGGCTGGACGACATCGACGCGCTGGTCCTCACGCACGGCCACGAGGACCACATCGGCGCGGTGCCGTTCCTCCTCCGCGAACGCGCCGACATCCCGCTGGTCGGCACCCGCCTCACCCTCGCGCTCCTCGACAGCAAGCTCCGCGAGCACCGGATGACACCGACGCTCGAGGTCGTGAAGGAGGGCGACAAGCGGACGTACGGCCCGTTCGAGTGCGAGTTCGTCGCGGTCAACCACTCCGTCCCCGACGCGCTGGCTGTCGGCATCCGTACGCCCGCCGGGCTGGTCGTGCACAGCGGCGACTTCAAGATGGACCAGCTCCCGATCGACGGGCGCATCACCGACCTGGGGGCGTTCGCGGAGTTCGGCCGCGCGGGCGTCGACCTGCTGCTCAGCGACTCGACGAACGCCGAGTTCCCAGGCTTCGTCACGAGCGAGCGCGAGGTCGGCGAGGAGCTGCGCCGCATCTTCGCGGCCGCCAAGGGCCGCATCATCACGGCCTGCTTCGCGAGCCACGTCCACCGCGTCCAGCAGGTCATCGACGCGGCGCACGAGCACGGGCGGCGGGTGGCGTTCGTCGGCCGCTCGATGGTCCGCAACATGGAGGTCGCCCGCGAGCTCGGCTACCTCAACGTCCCCGGCAACATCCTCATGAACGCCCGCGAGATCGACGCCCTCCCCGCCCGCGAGGTCTGCCTGGTGTCCACGGGCAGCCAGGGCGAGCCGCTGTCGGCGCTGTCGCGGATGGCCAACCGCGACCATCCCGTCCGCATCGAGGCCGACGACACGGTCGTCCTCGCCTCGAGCCTCATCCCCGGCAACGAGAACGCCGTCCACCGCGTCATCAACGGCCTGCACCGCTGGGGCGCCACGGTCCTGCACAAGGGCAACTCGCTGGTCCACGTCAGCGGCCACGCGCCGGCAGGGGAGCTGCTGTTCCTCCTCAACGCCACCAAGCCGCGCAACTTCCTCCCCATCCACGGCGAGTGGCGCCACCTGCGCGCGCACGGCGCGCTCGCCGCGCTGACCGGCGTGCCGCACGACCGGATCGTGTTCGCCGAGGACGGCGTCGTCGTGGACCTCGTCGACGGCGTCGCCAAGATCACCGGGCGGGTCCAGTGCGGCTACGTCTACGTCGACGGCCTCGTCGTCGGCGACGTCTCCGACTTGGCCCTGAAGGACCGGCGCATCCTCGGCGACGAGGGGTTCATCACGGTCGTCGTCGTCGTGGACTCGATGACGGGCAAGGTGACGGCGGGGCCGGAGTTCTTCGCCCGCGGCTTCACCGACAACAACACCGGGCACCCGTTCGCCGAGGCGGAGGAACGCGTCGCGAACGCCCTCGCGAGCGCCGGCGCCGAGGGCGTCGGGGACACGCAGGCGCTCCAGCAGCTCGTCCGCCGGGCGGTGGGGAAGTGGGTCAGCGAGTCGTACGGCCGCCGTCCCATGATCATCCCGGTCGTCGTCGAGGTCTGACGCCCCGGCACGACAGCCCCGGACATGGCTGTGGGCGGCGCCCCCGCGCCGCCCACATACCGTTGCCCGCGGGTCCGGCGCCGGAGGGTCCCAGCTCCGTCCGGCGCCGTCCCGCGAGCACGGGAGAGGCCAGAGAAGCCGGTCGGACCCCCGTGGCCGACCGGCCCCTCCGCAAAGCCCCCGTTGGTGGCGGATGCCCCCGCCGATGTACTCCACGTACGACGGGGGGTCGGCATTACAGGTTTTCTCGAAAAAATCTTCGCGACCACCCGGGCCGCTGGTGCGGATGGTGTTTGTGTGACTGCTGTGACGCGGTTACCGTGCGTACATGGCAACGCGCGCGCCCGGTACGCCGCCCCGCGCCCGCCCCGCGGGCCGCGCCAGCGCGCGCACGATCGACCTCGACGCCCCTGACGCACCGCCGGCGTCCCGTACGCGGGCGAAGCCGGCCTCCGCACGCTCCGGCACGGCCTCCCGGAGCACGAGCGCCAGGACGGGCGCCAAGCAGCCCGCCCGCCGCAAGGCCCCCGCCCGCAAGCCGCCGCCGAAGCGCCCCGCCTCGGCCCGGCTGCTCCGCGCGCTCGCCAAGGCCGTCGCCGGCATCTGGACCCTCCTCGCGCACGCGCTGGGCGCGACGGCGCGGGCGTTCGGCTCGGGCGCGCGCGACCTCGACCCCGCGCACCGCCGTGACGGCGCCGGGCTCGGCGCGCTCGCGGCGGCGTTCGTCACGGCCGCCGCCGTCTGGTGGCACGCGTCGGGCTGGCTCGGCGGGCCGGTGGAGGCGTTCGTCAGGGGAACGGTCGGCAGCGCGGCCGCGCTCGTACCCCTCCTGCTCGCCGCCGCCTCCTGGCGCCTCCTGCGGCACGAGTCCGACCCCGCCTCGCGCGGCCGGCTGCTCGTCGGCTGGGCGGCGCTGTCCGTCGGCGTGCTCGGCGTCGTCCACCTCCTGCACGGCACGCCCGCGCCGCCCGACGGCGCGCGGGCGATGCGCGGCGCCGGCGGCCTCGTCGGCTTCCTCGGCTCGTCGCCGCTGCAGTCGGCGCTGGGGCCGTTCGTGGCGGGGGCGCTGCTCGTGCTGCTGGCGGCGTTCGGCGTGCTCGTCGTCACCGCGACGCCGCTCAACGCCGTACCCGACCGCCTCCGCACCCTCGGCCGACGCCCCGACCCGGAGCCCGAACCCGAGCCGGAGCCGGAGCCCGAGGCGCTCAAGCGCCGCCGCCCCTCGCGGTCGCGCGTCGCCGTCATGGCCGAGCCCGAGGCCGAGCCGGTGGCCGCCGCGGTGCCGTTCCCGCCGGTGCCCGAGCCGCCCGTCCACGCGCCGCCGCCGGCCGCCGCGGAGCAGCTCCCGCTCGCGTCCGCGGGCCGCCCCGGCTACGTGCTCCCGCCCGCCACCGTGCTGCGCGAGGGCACGCCGCCCAAGGCCAAGACCCCGGCGAACGACGCCGTCATCGAGGCGTTGTCGAGCGTTCTCGACCAGTTCGACATCGACGCGCAGGTCACCGGCTTCACGCGCGGGCCCACGGTCACGCGGTACGAGGTCGAGCTCGGCCCCGCCGTCAAGGTCGAGCGGATCACGCAGCTGTCGCGCAACATCGCGTACGCCGTGAAGTCGCCCGACGTCCGGATCATCAGCCCGATCCCCGGCAAGTCCGCCGTCGGCATCGAGATCCCGAACGTCGACCGCGAGCTCGTCTCCCTCGGCGACGTACTCCGGTCCAAGAACGCCAAGGACGACAAGCACCCGCTCACCGTCGCGCTCGGCAAGGACATCGAGGGCGGCTTCGTCGTCGCGAACCTCGCGAAGATGCCGCACATCCTCATCGCCGGCGCGACCGGCGCCGGCAAGTCCACCTGCATGAACGCCCTCATCACGAGCGTGCTCTCGCGGGCCACGCCCGACGAGGTCCGCCTCGTGCTCGTCGACCCCAAGCGGGTCGAGCTGACGCACTACCAGGGCATCCCGCACCTCATCACGCCGATCATCACCAACCCCAAGCGCGCCGCCGAGGCGCTGCAGTGGGTCGTGCGCGAGATGGAGATGCGGTACGAGGACCTCGCCGCGGCGGGCGTACGCCACGTCGACGACTACAACCGGAAGGTGCGTTCCGGCGAGATCACCGCGCCGCCGCTGTCGGAGCGGGTGTACACGCCGTACCCGTACGTCCTCGTCATCGTCGACGAGCTCGCCGACCTCATGATGGTCGCCCCGCGCGACGTCGAGGACGCGATCTGCCGCATCACCGCCATGGCGCGCGCCGTCGGCATCCACCTCGTGCTCGCCACGCAGCGGCCGTCCGTGGACGTCGTGACCGGCCTCATCAAGGCGAACGTCCCCTCGCGGCTCGCCTTCGCCACCGCCTCGCTCGCGGACTCGCGGGTCATCCTCGACCAGCCGGGCGCAGAGAAGCTCGTGGGGCTCGGGGACGGGCTGTTCCTGCCCATGGGCGCGGCGAAGCCCGTACGCATCCAGGGCGCGCTCGTCACCGAGGCCGAGATCGAGGCCGTGGTCGCGCACTGCAAGAAGCAGGCCGACCCCGACTACCGCGACGACGTCGTCGGCTCGGGTGCCGCCGCCGCGGGCGCGCGGGGTGTCGACGAGGAGCTCGGCGACGACGACGACCTGCTCCGGCAGGCCATCGAGCTCGTCGTGTCCACGCAGTTCGGGTCCACGTCGATGCTGCAGCGCAAGCTCAAGGTCGGCTTCGCCCGTGCGGGGCGCCTGATGGACCTCATGGAGCAGCGCGGCGTCGTCGGCCCGTCCGAGGGCTCCAAGGCGCGCGACGTGCTCGTCCGCGCCGACGAGCTGGAGGGCATCCTCGTCACGCTGCGCTCGTCCTGACCCGCACCTCCCGCGCCGCGCCCTGTGTCGTTCCTTGAAGATCATCACGCGGGAGACCAGAGCCTGGACTCCACAGAACGAGCGGCTGACCCGCCCCCGTAGGCTCCGTCGCGTGCCCGCCGAGTTCCTCACGACAGCCACCCCTGACCTCTACGCCGAGGTGCACCGCGTCATCGCGGCCGTCGTCGAGCTCGGAGGAGCGGTCGGCTGGCTGCACGTCCCCGACGAACGCGAGACGGCGGCGTTCCTCGACGAGCAGCTCGCCCTGGCGAACGACGGCGACGGCGCGGTCGCGGTCGTGCGCCACGAGGGCCGGGTCGAGGCGTTCGGTGTCTGGAACCGCTTCCACGCGCCCGTGATCCGGCAGAACGCCGAGATACGCAAGGTCATGACGCACCCCGCCGCGCGCGGCCTGGGCCTCGCCCGCACGCTCGTCACCGCTCTCACCGAGCACGCCGCCGACGAGGACATCGAGGTGCTCATGCTCGACGCGCGCGGCAACAACCACGGCGCGCACGCGCTCTACGAGTCCCTCGGCTTCGTACGCTGCGGCGTCATCCCCGACTTCATCGCGGTGGGGGACGAGCGGTGGGACCGGGTGCTGTTCAGCAAGCGCCTCAACACGCCGGAGAACGCCGTCCTGCACGGCTCGGAGCGGGTCGGGCCGGGCGCCAGCGACGTCCGGCCGAAAACGTAGCTTTGCCGACTTTGATCGCACGCGCCTAGACTGCGGTCTCGCGCGTTCCGTACTTCCCCACGGAGCGCGGTCACTGGTCCGGAGGTGTGGTCGGCATGGGCGTAGGCGAGTCCCTCGCGGCTGCCCGCGTCGCGGCCGGAGAGTCAGTCGAGGACGTCAGCCGCGCGACCCGCATCCGCGGTGAGCTGCTGCGGCGCATCGAGGCCGACGACTTCAGCGGCTGCGGCGGCACGGTCTACGCGCGCGGCCACGTCCGCGCCATCGCCGCGCACCTCGGGCTCGACGCCGCCGAGTACGTCGCGGAGTTCGACCGCACTCACGCCGCCCCCGAGGCCCCGGCCGCCCGCGAGATCTTCGAGCGCGAGGTCGTCGCGATGCCCGAGCGGAAGGGTCCCAACTGGACCGCCGCGATGGCCGTCGCGGCCGGCGTGCTGCTCATCGTGGCGCTGGTGTCGCTGTTCAACACGACCCCCGACGCCTCGCCGAGCGCCCGCCAGGTGACCTCCTCGTCGCCCACGCCGACGGCCGCCGCGCCGTCGCAGCCCGCCGCCTCCGAGACGCCGGGACCCATCGCGGGGTACGTCCCTGGCGACGGCGTCACGATGCGCGTCACGATCGCCGCGGCGCGTTCCTGGGTGACGGTCCGCGCCGACGGCAAGGTGATCTTCCAGGGCACGATGAACGCCGGCGAGACGAAGGACTTCACCGCCAAGCGCGGGATGGGCGTCGTCCTCGGCAACGCCGGCGCCGTACGCCTCGTCGTCAACGGCAAGGACCTCGGCTCGCCCGGCCGCAACGGCGAGGTCGTCCGCCTCAACTTCACCCCGGGCGACCCCACCGCCGCGTAGGGGCGCGGCGCTTGCGCAGAACTAGTGATCTTGGCTGCGTTCGTGCCGCCCGGCGCGCACAAACGCAGCCAAGATCACGAAACCGGGCGCCCGCCCCACCCACCCGCGCCAGCCGCCAGGCCCCGTGGCACTAATCTCGACCCCATGACCTCGTCCCGCCGCGTCGCGCTCGTGACGCTCGGCTGCGCGCGCAACGAGGTCGACAGCGAGGAGCTGGCCGCGCGCTTCGCCGCCGGCGGCTTCGAGCTGGTGGAGGACGCCGACGAGGCAGACGCGGTCGTCGTCAACACCTGTGGCTTCGTCGAGCAGGCCAAGCAGGACAGCATCGACACGCTGCTCGAGGCGCGCGGCCTCGACGCCGACGGGCGGCGCCGTACGGTCGTCGCGGTCGGCTGCATGGCCGAGCGGTACGGCGCCGAGCTGGCCGCCGCCCTCCCCGAGGCCGACGCGATCCTCGGCTTCGACTCCTACCCCGACCTCGCCGCCACGCTGAGCGGCATCATCGAGGGCGAGAGGCCCGCCAGCCACACCCCCCGTGACCGCCGCACGATGCTCCCCATCTCGCCGGTCGACAGGGCGGCCACCCGCGCCATCCCGGACCTGCCCGACGGCGTCGCCCCCGCGAGCGGCCCCCAGCCGGTACGCCGCCGCCTCACAGGCGGTCCCGTCGCGCCCCTCAAGCTGGCGAGCGGCTGCGACCGGCGGTGCTCGTTCTGCGCGATCCCGTCGTTCCGCGGGGCGTTCGTCTCGCGGCCGCCGGAGGAGGTGCTCGCCGAAGCCGAGTGGCTGGCGACCCAAGGCGTGAAAGAGCTCCACCTCGTCTCCGAGAACTCCACCTCCTACGGCAAGGACCTCGGCGACGTACGCCTGCTCGAACGCCTCCTCCCCGACGTCGCCGCCGTCCCAGGGATCACGCGGGTGCGGCTCGCGTACCTGCAGCCCGCCGAGCTGCGGCCAGGCCTGGTCGAGGCGATCGCGACGACGCCGGGCGTGGCGGCGTACTACGACCTGTCGTTCCAGCACGCCAGCGCCGGCGTGCTGCGGCGGATGCGGAGGTTCGGGGGGACGGAGTCGTTCCTCGCGCTCGTCGAGCGCATCCGCGCGCTCTCGCCGACGGCCGGCATCCGCTCCAACGTCATCGTCGGCTTCCCCGGCGAGACCGCCGCCGACTACGCCGAGCTCGAGCGGTTCCTCACCGAGGCGCGGCTCGACGCGGTCGGGGTGTTCCGGTACTCCGACGAGGACGGCACCGAGGCGGCGTCGTACGACTCGAAGGTCCGCGCCGACGTCGCCGCCCGCCGCTACGCCCGCCTCACCACCCTCGCCGAGACGCTCACCGCCGCCCGCGCCGAGGAACGGATCGGCGAGAGCGTCGAGGTGCTCGTCGAGGACCCCGCCGGGGTCGGCCGCGCGCACCACCAGGCGCCGGAGGTCGACGGCGAGGTACGCCTCACCGGCGGCCCCTTCACGGTCGGCGACCTCGTCCGCGCCACCGTCACCGGCAGCGAGGGCGTGGACCTGATCGCGGAGCCCGCGTGACCGCGGCCCCGCCGGTCCCCGGCGAGGTCCCGGACCCGGCCGCGCTGCCGCCGAGCCCCGGCGTCGGGGTCGTCAACATCGCCAACGTCCTCACGTTCGTCCGCCTGCTGCTCGTGCCCGTGTTCCTCGTCGTGCTGTTCGCGGGCGACGGGCACGAGACGGCGTGGCGGGTGTGGGCGTGGGCGGTGTTCGCGGTGGCGTCGTTCACCGACCGCATCGACGGCGAGCTGGCCCGCAAGCGCGGGCTCGTCACGCCCGTCGGCCAGATCGCCGACCCGATCGCCGACAAGGCGCTGACCGGCGCCGCGCTCATCGGCCTGTCCGCGCTCGGCGACCTCCCGTGGTGGGTGACCGTCGTCGTGCTCGTCCGCGAGGTCGGCGTGACGGCGCTGCGGTTCTGGGTGATCCGGCACGGCGTCATCCCCGCCAGCCGCGGCGGCAAGGTCAAGACGCTGCTCCAAGGCGTCGCGATCGGCCTGTACGTCCTCCCGCTCTCCGGCGTCTTCGCCTCCGCGCGCTGGTGGCTCATGGCGGCCGCCGTGCTCGTCACCGTCGGCACGGGCGCCGACTACGTCGCCCGCGCGCTCACCCTTCGCAGGACGTCCGCCCGCGCCGCCATGAAGCGGGCCCGCAGGGAGGCCGCGCGATGAGGGTCGAGCTTCTGGCGGTGGGGACCGAGCTGCTGTTCGGCGACATCGTCAACACCAACGCCGCCTGGCTCGGCCGGCGCCTCGCCGAGGTCGGCATGGACGTCACGACGTCCGTCGTCGTCGGCGACAACGTCGCCCGCATCGCCGATGCCCTCACCGTCGCGCTCGGCCGCGCCGACGCCGTCGTCGTCACCGGCGGCATCGGGCCGACGCAGGACGACCTGACACGGGAGGCGTTCGCGGCGGCGGCGGGCGTGTCGCTGGAGCGCGACCCGGCGCTGGAGCAGGCGCTCCGCGACCGCTTCACGGCGCTGCGCCGCGACGTACCCGAGATGAACTACCGCCAGGCCGACCTCCCCGCCGGCGCCACCTCCATCCCCAACCCCAAGGGCTCCGCGCCCGGCGTGCGCGCCGAGATCGGCGGGGGAGTGGCGTACGCCCTGCCCGGCGTCCCGCACGAGATGAAGCAGATGTTCACCGACACGGTGCTGCCCGACCTGCTGCGCATCGGCGGCCAGCCCGCGTGCATCGTCCACCGGGTGCTCCGTACGGCGGGCATGTGGGAGTCGGCCGTCGCCGCCGCGCTCGCCGACCAGGTCGAGCGGCTCGAGCGCGAGGGCGGCGTGACCGTCGCGTTCCTCGCGAGCGGGGGGCAGACGCGCGTCCGCCTCACCGCCAAGGCCGCCACCGAGGACGAGGCCCGCGCGCTCATCGCCCCCGAGGAGGCGGCCGCGCGCCAGGCGCTGGGCACCGCCGTCTACGGCGCCGACGACGACACCCTCGCGAAGGCCGTGAGCGACCTGCTGAAGGAGCGCGGCGCCACCGTCGCCGTCGCGGAGTCGCTCACCGGCGGCCTGCTCGGCGCCGACCTGTCCAACGCGCCCGGGTCGAGCGACACGTTCCTGGGCGGCGTGGTGTCGTACGCCACCGAGGTCAAGCACGCGGTCCTCGGCGTGCCCGAGGGGATCCCCGTCATCTCCGACGAGTGCGCCGCGGCGATGGCGAGGGGCGTGCGCGAGCTGATGGGGTCGACGTACGCCCTCTCGCTCACCGGCGTCGCGGGCCCCGCCGAGCAGGAGGGCAAGCCGCCGGGCACCGTGCACGTGGGCCTGGCCGGCCCGCACGGTGCCGAGGCGCGGGCGCTGCGGCTGCCCGGCGACCGCACGCTCGTACGGTCGATCTCCGTCGTCTCCGCGCTCAACCTGCTGCGACTCCACCTGATCGGCTCGTAGTGGACCTGGCGAAGCTGCTGGCCGACCCCGCGGCGTTCGGGGCGAAGTACCAGCCGATCGTCGCGCTCGCGTCGGGGCGGCCGGTGGCGTACGAGGCGCTGCTGCACGTGGAGGGCGTGCCTCCCGGCGCCGTGTTCGGCGCCGCCGCGACCGCCGGGCGCCTCGCCGACCTCGACCGGGTCGCGCGCGACGTCGCCGTCCGCGACGCGGCGGGGTGGCTCGGGGGCGCGCTGCTGTTCGTCAAGCTCGCCGTCGCGCCCGGCGACCTGCCGCCCGACTGGCTCGCGTCGACCCGCGCCGTCGCCGCCGAGGCCGCGGTGCCGTTGCGCCAGGTCGTCCTCGAGGTCGTCCAGCCCGGGCCCGGCGAGACCCTCGAACGCACCGCCCGCATCGTCACCCGCTGCCGCGGCGCGGGCTGCCAGGTCGCGCTCGTCGGCGCGCTCGACCCCAGGACCGTGCGCAACCTCGTCTCCGCCCTGCTGCCCGACTACGTCACCCTCGACCGCTCCGTCGTCGCCAGGCTGCCCGGCGCCGAGGCGACCGAGACCGCCGAGGACGTCGTCAGGGCGGCCGAGGCGGGGGCGGCGCGGGTCATCGCGTTCGGCGTGGAGAACGACGCTCAGGCCGCCGCCGTCGGCAGGCTCGGCGTCGAGTGGGCGCAGGGGTACCTGTACGGGCGTCCGGAACGCCGTTCGCCCACAGTGGACACGGACTGAAACCGTCGCCCGCACGGGCTAGGGTGGCCGGAAGGACCGACGACAGGGAGGCGCCATGAGCCTGCTACGCCGTGAGCTCGGCGCCGTCCTGCGCCGCCACCGCGAGGAGCAGTCGCGCACGCTGCGCTCCGTCGCCGCCGACGCCGGCGTCTCCCTCGGCTACCTCTCCGAGGTCGAGCGCGGGGTCAAGGAGGCGTCGTCCGAGCTGCTCGCCGCGATCTGCCGCGCGCTCGGCGTACGCCTGCCCGAGGTGCTCGTGGAGGTGGCCGACGCGCTGTTCCTGGCGGAGGCCGCGCCGCTGGCGCCGGTCGGGTTCGTGCCGTCGTCGCTGACGCCCGCGCCCGCCGCGCCGCTCGCCGCCAGTGCCTCCTCGCCTGCCGCGGTGGCCGCGTGAGCCGACGCCGCGCCTCCCGGATTGCGGCCTGCTGCGCGCGCCCATGACGGCACCTCGCGGCGTTGTCGTCGTCGCGCATAGCGCTGCTATGCGCTCCTCCTCCGCCTTGCGATGCGCCGCCCTGGACGCCGCTCGCGCCGGTCACCATCCGAGTGGCGCGGCGCGGAGTTGACCGGGCGGGTCGCGCCCGGTGAGATTGGACGCGCAGCCCACCGAACGTCCAATCCGACCAGCGGAGCCGGCCCCCCGTATGACCGACGCGCAGACCGCTCCGCTCGCCGCCGCCGCCGACCCCGTGCCCGGCACCCGGCGTTCCCGCTCAGGGAACAACATGACCCGCTCCCGCGCCTGCATCCTCTCCGGCGCGGCGAAGTGCATCGCGCGGTACGGCACCCGCAAGACCACCATGGGCGACATCTCCCGCGAGGGCGGCATCGCCAAGGGCACGCTCTACAACCACTTCCGCCGCAAGCCCGACGTCTACGCCGCCCTGCTCGCCGACGAGGTCGACGACCTGCTCGCCGGCATCGCCGCGCTGCCGTCGCCTGCCGGGTCCGCCGAGTCGGTGGTGGAGGCGCTGGCGTACGCCGCCGAGTGGCTCTCCGACCACCCGGTCCTGCGCGCGCTGCGCGACCGCGAGCCCGAGCTGGCCGCCCGCCTCGCGCGGCCTACCGACGCTCCCGCGTGGCAGGAGGTACGGCAGACCGCCCTGCGCCGCGTGTCCCTCGCCGTCGCCGCGGGGGCGTTGCACCAGCAGACCGACCCTGCCGTCGCGGTCGACGCGCTGCTGCGCTGGGCGGTCTCGCACGTCGTCTGGCCCGCCGCGCACGGCACCGCCGAGGCCGCCGCCCGCCAGGTCGTCCACGGGCTGACCGCGTCGCCGCACCCGGCGGCGTTCGCCGACTGGTCGACCGCGTAGATCCGGACGAACGCTGGCATTCCGGACTTTCCGGCGTAAGGTCCCCTTATTACCAACGGGGGCATCCGGAGGTTTCCACGTGCGCAAGACCATCCTGACGGCCGCGACGGCCGTCCTCACCACGCTCGGCATCACCGTCGTCGTGTCGCCGGGCGCCGGCGCTCGCGCGGAGGGCGGCGAGTTCGCCGTCGTCTACGCCGCGGGCGTCTCACCCGCCGCGGCCCGCGCCGCCATCGAGCGCGCGGGCGGCACCCTCGTCCGCGAGAACGCCGCCGTCGGCGTCGCCACCGTCACGACCACGCGGGGCGACTTCGCCGCGCGGGTCGCGCGGGAGAGCGCGCTGTTCGGCGCGGCCCGCAACCGGCCCGTCGGCTACGCGCCCGACGACGTCCGCGCCTCCCGCGAGGCGATCGAGCAGGAGGGCCGCGAGCCCGGCCAGGGCCCGCGCGCGCACAGCGGCGGCGAGGCCGGCACCGACCCGCTCGCGTCGCTCCAGTGGGACATGGACATGATCGGCGCGCCCGACGCGCACGAGACGCAGGCCGGCGACCGCCGCGTCGTCGTCGGCGTCATGGACACCGGTGTCGACGGCTCGCACCCCGACATCGCGCCGAACTTCGACGCCGTTCGCAGCCGCAACTTCACCACCGACATCCCGCTCGTCGACGGCGCCTGCGCCGAGGACCCCGACGGCTCCTGCACCGACCCCAACGACGTCGACGAGAACGGCCACGGCACGCACGTCGCCGGCACCATCGCCTCGCCGATCAACGGCCTCGGCATCGCCGGCGTCGCGCCGAACGTCACCCTCGTCAACCTGCGCGCGGGCCAGGACTCCGGCTACTTCTTCCTCCAGCCGTCCGTGGACGCGCTGACGTACGCCGCCGACATCGGCGTCGACGTCGTCAACATGAGCTTCTACATCGACCCGTGGCTCTACAACTGCCCCAACGGCAACCCGGCCGACTCGCCCGAGGCGACCGCCGAGCAGGCCGCGATCATCGAGGCGACGCAGCGGGCGCTCGACTACGCGCACGCCGGCGGCGTCACGCTCGTCGGCGCGGCCGGCAACTCGCACACCGACCTCGGCAACCCGACGTCGGACGCGAGCAGCCCGGACTTCCCGCCCGGCGCGGAGTACAGCCGGACCGTCGACAACTCGTGCCTCGACATGCCGACCGAGGGCCGTAACGTGCTCTCGATCACGTCCGTGGGCCCGACCGGCGTCAAGGCCGACTACTCCAACTTCGGCGTCGAGCAGGCGTCCGTGGCGGCGCCCGGCGGGTTCTTCCGCGACTACCTCGGCACGCCGAAGAACCGGCAGAACTCCAACATGATCCTGGCGCCGTACCCCGAGGTCGTCGGCCGCGCGGACCACACCATCGACGAGGCCGGCAACCCGACCACGCCGGCGGTCGTCAAGGACTGCTCCACCGGCCCGTGCGCGTACTACCAGTGGATCCAGGGCACCTCGATGGCCGCCCCGCACGCCACCGGCGTCGTCGCGCTCATCGTCAGCGAGTTCGGGCACAAGGACGGCCGCGTCAAGGGCGGCCTGACCATGAAGCCCAAGCACGTCGAGGAGATCCTCTTCGCCTCGGCCGTGCCGCACGCGTGCCCCGAGCCGCGGGCGTTCTCGTACGTGCCGTACGGCCGCTCGTGGACCAACACGTGCGAGGGCACGACGGAGTTCAACGGGTTCTACGGCCACGGCATCGTCAACGCGCTGAACGCGGTGTCGTACGACCGCTAGGTCCTAAGGCGGGGCCGGACCTCGCTGGCAGTGCGGGCACCAGTACGTCAGCCTCGCCTGCTCGGGGTGGTCCGGCTCGCCCTGCTCGGCCATCCGGACGGCCGTGCCGCATCGCCGGCACGGCCGTCCGGCACGTTCGAACACCCAGTGCTGCCGCCCCGGCCGCGTGTCGCCGGTCGTGGCCTGGGAGAAGTGCTCGCGGTTGGCGTGCAGCAGCCGCTGCGCGAGGGTCACCATCGCGGTGAGGTCGGGGACGTCGCCGGTGCGCGTCCACGGCGTGACGCCGCGCAGGAACAGCGTCTCCGCCTTGTAGAGGTTGCCGATCCCGGCGAGGTTGCGCTGGTCCAGCAGGGCAGGGCCGATCTCGCGGTCCGGTCTCTCGCTGAGGCGCCGTACGGCCCCCGCCGCATCCCAGTCAGGGCCCAGCAGGTCGGGCCCGAGGTGGCCGACGACCTCGTCCTCGGCCGCCGTCGCGATCACCTCGAGAACCGGCATCCGGTACGCCACCGCCACCGCGTCGTCGGTCTCCAGCACCGCGCGGATCGTGTGGCCGGGGCCGCCGCGCCAGCGCTCGCCGGGGGCGTACAGGTGCCAGGAGCCGTCCATGAGGAAGTGCGTGTGCAGCGTGCTGCCGTCGTCGAGGCGCAGCAGCATGTGCTTGCCGCGGCTGACGAACTCCGTCACCGTCCGCCCGCTCAGGTCGACCGTGGCGAGAGCGGGGACGCGGAAGTCGCTGCGGCGCAGCACCTTCCCGGCGAGCGCGGCGTGCATCCGCCGCGCCGCCAGCCAGACCGTGTCGCCTTCGGGCACGCGGTCGAGCGTACGTGTCCCGCGCCCGACAGGACCCGGTGATCTTCGCGTCGAAGTGTCCCCGCGCCGCTCATCCAAGGGGGACGTCGTCATGCGCAGGACCGCGCTCGCGTTCGCGCTGCTCGCCGTGCTCGGCGGCGCGCCGGCCGCGCCCGCCGCGCCCGCGTGGGCTCCGCAGTGCTCGTCGGTCACGGTCTCGCCGGCGTACGCGACCGACGGCAAGGTCGCGTGCTCCAACAGGTGGGGCGTCTACCTCAGCACCGACCGGGGCCGGACGTGGCGCGCGCAGTCGCCCCTGGTGACCGGCGTGCCCGTGCCGAACCTGCCGATCTACGGGGTGCTGTTCTCGCCGCGGTACGCCACCGACCGCACCCTCTACGCGTTCTCCGACACGCTGCTCGCGAGCGTGGACGACGGGCGGACGTTCGTGCCGGCCGAGGCCGGCCTCACGTCGGGCGGGCTCGACCGGATGACGCCGTTCGTCGGCGCCGTCTCGCCGGTGCCCGGGGCCGGCGAGCGGGTGGCGTTCGCCTACACCGACGTCGTCGGCCCCGCCGGCTACCAGCAGGCGGTCCCGTACGTCATCGAGGCCGACGCCCGGACGCGCCACCCGGTCGCGGGGTCGCCGGGCACGGAGCTGGTGCGTTTCGCGGTGCCGCCGCGGCTCGCGCCGACCGACCCGGTGTTCGCGCTGACCTTTCGCGCCGACGGGCGGCCAGGGGTCGACCGCTGCGACGCGACGTTCACGTGCGCGACGGCGGTGGCGACGTTCTCCGGCGACCAGGTCATGCGCACCGCGCCGCGCGTGTGGGTCAGCGACGACTGGCCGGCACGCCGGCACGTGCACGTCGTGTGGAGCACGCCGACCGGCGTCCGCGCGTACCGCTCGCTCGACGGCGGGACGACGTTCGTGCCGTGGCGCAGCCTCGACCGGACGATCCGTACGCACAGGAAGTCGCTGCTGCCGCCGGTGGTGACGTTCGCGCACACCGCCGGGCAGCCGAACCTCCTCTACGCCGCCGTCCAGCACGACCTCCACTCCGACGCGAAGCCGGGCACCGTCGAGTCGGAGCTGTTCCGCAGCACCGACGCCGGCAGCACCTGGCGGCTCGTCGCGACGTCCCGCTACCACGGGCCGCGGACTCGAGCGCCGGGGCGGCTGCCGGGGTCGTTCGGCCGGTCGCTGACCCAGGAGCAGGGCCTCGTGCTCGCGCCGGACGGCAGGCTCTTCGCCGCGCTGTCGAACGACCCGGACCGCGACGACACCGCCGTCTACTGCTCCGTCGACGGCGGCCGTACGTGGGCCGCCGCCTGCGCCCGCTGACGGCTGCTCGCTAGCCCGCCGCGTCCGCGGTCACCCACAGCCAGTCCCGCAGCTCTCCGGGCTCGAACCGCACCGACCTCACCGCCCAGCCCGCGTCGGTGAGCAGCGTCCGCAGCGAGGCCTCGTCGTGGTAGACGAAGAAGCGCGGCGGCGGCCGCGCCGGGCCGGTGTCGTACTGCGGGCTCTCCCACCCGTCCGTGCCGCCCGTCGCCGTGATCAGCGCCAGCGCGCCGCCGTCCGCCGTGACCCGGCGCAGCTCGCGCAGCGCCGTGCCCGCGTCGTCGCGCGGCACGTGCAGCAGCGACGCCGACGACCAGACGCCCGCGAACGCGCCGTCCGCGAACGCCAGCCGGCGCAGGTCGCCCACGACCGCCGGCACGCGCGCGCGGGCCAGCGCCGCCATCGCCGGCGTCAGGTCCAGCGCCACCGCCCGCAGCCCGGCCGCCGCGAACGCGGCCGCGTGCTGGCCTGGCCCGCAGCCCGCGTCGAGCACCCGCCCTCGCCCGGGCAGCGTCGCGGCCCACGCGTCGCGCCAGGCCGCGAGCTCGGGCCTGGTGACGGCGGTCGTGGCGGCGTAGGCGTCGGCGAGCACGCCGTACGAGCTCCGGGTCACCACCACAGGGTCGGGGTCCGCGTCGATCACCCCCTCAGCCGCAGGCCGCGCGGCGTGGGCCGGAACCCCGCCGACTCCAGTGCCGCCCCGAGCGGCGTGCCGAGGACGAAGTCGCCGTCCCCCCGCTCCACCGCCAGCTTGCCGAGCGACCCGTCGCGCACCGCCAGCGCGAGCGCGTCCACGGCGGGCTGGAGGCGTTCGGGCTGCTCCGCCCACGTGAGCAGGCTGCGGCCGCCCCGCTCGACGTAGAGCACCAGCTCGCCGTCCACCAGCACGACCAGTGCGCCCGCCTTGCGCCCAGGCCTGTGCCCCTTGCCCTCGCCGTCCTCCGCGACGCGCTCGGGCCAGGGGAGGGCGGCGCCGTACGGGTTGGCGGGGTCGGTCGCGGCGAGCACGACCGCGGGCGGCGCCTTGGCCCGCTGCGCGCGCGACCCCGGCGCCCAGACCTCAGGCCCCGGCGGCGGCAGCACCTCGTCGAGCCGCCGGTCGGACGCCATCGCGCGGACCCGGTCGATCGCCCCAGGCTGCGCGAACTGCGCCGCGCCCAGCCCCTCGACGAAGTAGCCGCGCCGGCACCGGCCCGACTCCTCCATCGCCTTGAGCACGGAGTAGACGGCCGCGAACCCGCCCGCCACGTGCTCCGCCTGCACCGCCCCGCGCGTGACGACGCCGTGCCGGTCGAGCAGCGTCTCGGCGACGGCGTGCAGCCGCCGTGTGCGGTCCGCCTCGCGCTCCGGCAGCAACGTCCACCGGCCCGCGCCCATCGGCGGCCCCGCCCGCGTCGGCAGCGCCGCCCTGCCCACGCCGCGCCCGACGCCGCGGTAGCGCGCGACCGGAGTACGCCGCCGCGACGGCGCCCGCCCCCGGCCCAGCAGCGAGCGCAACGGCGCCGGTGTGTCGTTGGTCACCAGCCCCGCCCAGACGAGGTCCCACAGCGCGGTGACGAGGTCGGCGTCGTCGGGCCCGCCGACCCGGTCGGACAGCGAGCGGAAGAACAGCGCCGCTCCGCCGTCGAGCGCCTCCAGCACGGCGGTCTGCCACGGCGTCGGGTCGGCCAGCGTGGACGGCGGGAGGAGCAACGGCGCGGCGTCGGCGAGGTAGAGCGAGACCCAGCCGTCATTGCCGGGCAGCCCGCCCGAGCCCGCCCAGACCACCTCGCCGGCGGCGCAGAGCTCGTCGAGGTACGCGGGGGAGTAGTCGGCGACCCGCGACGGCAGCACCAGCGACTCCAGCGCGCTCGCGGGGACGGACGCGCCCTGCAGCTGCTCGACCGCGCGCAGCACGGCGTCGACCCCACGGCCAGAGGACACCCCGACCTGCTGCCACGCGGGCAGGAACCTCGCCAGCGCCACCGCCGGCACCGGCTCGACCTCCTTGCGGAGCTTCGCCAGCGAACGCCTGCGCAGCGACCGCAGCACCTCCGCGTCGCACCACTCCGTGCCCGATCCGCCCGGCCGGAACTCCCCGTGCACCACCCGGCCGTGCGCCGCGAGCCGGTGCAGCGCGTCGGTGACGACGGCCGCGCCGGTGCCGAGCCGTGCCGCGACGTCGGCCGCGACGAACGGCCCGTGCGTCCGTGCCCAGCGGGACACGAGGTCGCCCATCGGGTCGGCCACCGGGTCGAGGAACGCCTCCGGCAGGCCCACCGGCAACGGCACCCCGAGCGCGTCGCGCAGCCGCGCCGCGTCCTCCGCGGCGACCCAGCGCTCCTCGCCGGCGAGGCGTACGCGGATCGCCCGCCGCGCCTCCTCGAGGTCGGCGAGCCAGGCGGGTGTCGCGCCGCGCTCGACGGCCTCGGCGGTCGTGAGGTCGCCGAGCACGCGGAGCAGGTCGGCGACTTCGTCGACCGACCGCGCGTGCCTGTCGGGGGCGAGGCGCTGCAGCTCGACCTCCACCTCGGCCATCGCCTCGACGTCGATGAGCTCGCGCAGCTCCGCCTGGCCGAGCAGCTCGGCCAGGAGAGCGGAGTCGAGCGAGAGTGCCTGCGCGCGCCGCTCGGCCAGCGGTGCGTCGCCCTCGTACATGAACGCGCCGATGTAGCCGAACAGCAGCGACCGCGCGAACGGCGACGGCTGCGGCGTCTCCACCTCGACCAGCCGAACCTTGCGCGACGACACGTCGGCCATCAGCTCGCGCAGTCCGGGCACGTCGAAGACGTCCTGGAGCACCTCGCGCATCGTCTCCAGCACGATCGGGAACGACCCGAAGCGCCCCGCCACCTGCAGCAGCACCGCGGACTTCTGCCGCTGCTGCCACAGCGGCGTCCGCTTGCCGGGGTTGCGCTTGGGCAGCAGCAGCGCGCGCGCCGCGCACTCCCTGAACCGCGACGCGAACAGCGCCGAGGAGCCCACCTCGTCGCGGACCAGCGGCTCGACGTCGTCGGGGTCGAGCAGCACGAGGTCGGCGGTGGGCGCCTCCTCGGTCTCGGGGAGGCGTACGACGATGCCGTCGTCGGAGTGCATGGTCTGCACCTCGACGCCGTACCGCTCGCGGGCACGGGCCGTGATGGCGAGCGCCCACGGGGCGTTGACCTGCGCGCCGAACGGCGAGTGCACGCACAGCCGCCAGTCGCCGAGCTCGTCGCGGAAGCGCTCGACGACGATCGTGCGGTCGTCGGGCAGGTGCGCGGTGGCCTGCTGCTGTTCGCGGAGGTACGCGACGAGGTTGGCCGCCGCCCACTCGTCGAGGCCCGCGACGGCGGCGCGGGCGCGCGCGTCGTCGTCGGACAGGCGCGTCATCTCGCGGAGGAACGCCCCGAGCGCCCGTCCCAGCTCGACAGGGCGCCCCGGGGCGTCGCCGTGCCAGAACGGCATCTTCCCCGGCACCCCGGGCGCCGGCGTCACGAGCACGCGGTCGTGCGTGATCTCCTCGATCCGCCACGACGACGAGCCGAGCAGGAACACGTCGCTGACGCGCGACTCGTAGACCATCTCCTCGTCGAGCTCGCCGACCCGCGAGCCCTTCTCGCCGACGAGGAAGACGCCGAAGAGCCCGCGGTCGGGGATCGTGCCGCCGCTCGTGACCGCGAGGCGCTGCGCCCCTGGCCTTCCGGTCAGCGTGCCGGAGATGCGGTCCCAGATCACGCGCGGGCGCAGCTCGGCGAAGTCGTCGCTCGGGTAACGCCCCGAGAGCATGTCCAGCGTCGCCTCGAACGCCGACTGCGGCAGCGTCGCGAACGGTGCCGCGCGGCGTACCAGCGCGACGAGGTCGTCGACCTGCCACGGCTCCATGGCGACCATCGAGACGACCTGCTGGGCGAGGACGTCGAGGGGGTTGCGCGGGTAGCGCAGCGACTCGATCGCGCCGTTGCGCATGCGCTCCACGACGACGGCGCTCTGGACGAGGTCGCCGCGGTACTTGGGGAACAGCACCCCGCGGCTCACCGCGCCGACCTGATGGCCCGCGCGGCCGACGCGTTGCAAGCCGGAGGCCACGGACGGCGGCGCCTCGACCTGGATGACGAGGTCGACCGCGCCCATGTCGATGCCGAGCTCGAGGCTGCTCGTCGCGACGACCGCGGGCAGCCGCCCCGCCTTGAGGTCCTCCTCGATGAGCGCGCGCTGCTCCTTGCTCACCGAGCCGTGGTGCGCGCGGGCGATCTCGGGCTCGGCGCCGCGGCTGGCGCCTGCCTGCGCCATGAGCGCGGCGGGCGCTCGACCGCCGGGCAGTGCCTCGCCGGTGCGCCGCTCGTACGCGATGTCGTTCAGCCTCGCGCAGAGCCGCTCCGCGAGGCGGCGGGAGTTGGCGAAGACGATCGTCGAACGGTGCGCCTCGATGAGGTCGACGATGCGCTCGTCGACGGCCGGCCAGATCGACGAACGGTCCTCCCCGCCGGCCGCGCTGCCGCTGGTCACGCCGGTGCCCTCGCCGAGCGCGGCCATGTCCTCGACGGGCACGACGACCCGCAGCTCGATCGTCTTGGCGGCGGGCGGGTTGACGACCTCGACCTCGCGCGCACCGCCGAGGAACCGCGCGACCTCGTCGAGGGGACGTACGGTCGCCGACAGCCCGATCCGCTGCGCGGGCGCGTCGAGGAGGGCGTCGAGGCGTTCGAGCGAGAGGGCCAGGTGGGCGCCGCGCTTGGTCGCGACCATCGCGTGCACCTCGTCGACGATGACCGTCTCCACCCCGCGCAGCGACTCCCGCGCCGCGCTGGTGAGGATGAGGAACAGCGACTCCGGCGTGGTGATGAGGATGTCCGGTGGCGTCGTGGCGAAGCGGCGGCGTTCGTCGGCGGGGGTGTCGCCGGAGCGCACGGCGACCGTGACGTCGGGCGGGGGCGTGCCGAGGCGTTGCGCCGCGCCGCGGATGCCCGTCAGCGGCGCGCGGAGGTTGCGCTCGACGTCGACCGCGAGCGCCTTGAGCGGGGAGACGTACAGCACCCGGCACCGCCGTGCTCTCTCCGGTGGCGGCTGCGAAGCGATCCGGTCGAGCGACCAGAGGAACGCGGCGAGTGTCTTGCCGCTGCCCGTGGGGGCGACGACGAGCGCGTTGGACCCCTTCTGGATCGCGTCCCAGGCGCCCTCCTGCGCGGCCGTGGGCGCGGCGAACGCCCCCTCGAACCACGCGCGCGTGGCGGGGGAGAAGCGGTCGAGTGCACCCATGGAACCGATTCTGGACCGGGGGTGTGACAAAAACCGGGTGAGGCGGAACGGCCCCAAGTGTCAGATACCCGACAGACATGTTTGGGGACTGCCGTCACAGTCGCTCGCGGCGGGCCTGCGGGGGCACCGCCAGTCGATCCCCGTCCCGCCGCGCCGCGATGCGGGGACCGATCTGAGGCGCGCGGACGGCCCGTGTGTTGCGGGGGTTGTATGGGCCGTCCGCGCGCCTCGCACATTCACGGTGCGAAGTTTTCCTGTAACCCCGCGTACGGATGCGGTGTCGAAGGTGATGTACGGCGGAAGTGCCGCCGACGCCCGCCTCTAGGAGGCACCCGTGTACGCCTTCGTCATCCTTCTCGGTCTCGGTCTCGGCCTCGGCGTGGCGATGGAGGTCATCGACGAGCTCGTCCCGCTGAAGACCCCCAAGGCCCTCACCCGCACGATCTTCGCCGTCATCGCCATGGCCGTCTGCTGGGGCCTCGACTACTCCGTCTTCTCGGCCTTCGGCCAGGAGCTCCGCGAGTCGTGGATGCACTACGTCGCCAGCGGCATCGTGCTCGTCGCGGTCGCCGACCTCGCCAGCGAGCTCAAGGCGTTCGTGGGCGGCGTCGCCCGCAAGACCGCCGACGAGGCCGCGGAGATCGAGCACCGCATCCCGCGCGCCGCGTAACGCGCACCAGCGCCGACGCCCCCGGAACACGTTTCCGGGGGCGTCGTGCTGTCTAGGGTGTACGTCGTGCGGATGACGGTGTTCTGGGAGCGGATGACCGCGCGCTTCGGCGCGGCGTACGCCGACTCCGTGTCCCGCGACCTCGTCATCGCCTCGCTCGGCGGCCGTACCGTCGTGGACGCGCTGGCGGCCGGCGTCGAGGCCGCCGAGGTGTGGCGCGCGGTGTGCGAGGCAGTCGAGGTCCCGGTGTCGGACCGCCACTGATTTCCCCGGCGTGTCGGTCATCGCGTTCGAACGTCTGTTCGGCTACGGTGCCTGTGAGCGGTTCGACGGCTCGGACGCGGTTGTCCACAGATTGGCCGGACCCCCTGCCTTTCTGTCACACCCCCGCCCTACCGTGAATGCCGACCGCGTGGCGACGACCCGGAGGGTGACGGATGGCAGGAATGGACCGCGAGAAGGCGCTCGACGCCGCGCTCGCGCAGATCGACAAGCAGTACGGCAAGGGCTCGTGCATGCGCCTCGGCGACGAGGTCCGCGCGCCCGTCCAGGTGATCCCGACCGGGTCCATCGCGCTCGACCTCGCGCTCGGCATCGGCGGTCTCCCGCGCGGGCGCATCGTCGAGATCTACGGCCCCGAGTCCTCGGGCAAGACGACCGTCGCCCTGCACGCCATCGCGCAGGCCCAGGCGGCCGGCGGCATCGCGGCGTTCATCGACGCGGAGCACGCCCTCGACCCCGGCTACGCCAAGGCGCTCGGCGTCGACACCGACGCGCTGCTCGTGTCGCAGCCCGACACCGGCGAGCAGGCGCTGGAGATCGCGGACATGCTCATCCGCTCCGGCGCGCTCGACATCATCGTCATCGACTCGGTGGCCGCGCTCGTGCCGCGCGCCGAGATCGAGGGCGAGATGGGCGACTCGCACGTCGGCCTCCAGGCGCGGCTCATGTCCCAGGCGCTGCGCAAGATCACGGGCGCGCTGTCGCACTCCGGCACCACCTGCGTCTTCATCAACCAGCTGCGGGAGAAGGTCGGCGTCATCTACGGCTCGCCCGAGGTGACCACGGGCGGCAAGGCGCTGAAGTTCTACGCCTCCATCCGCCTCGACGTCCGGCGCATCGAGTCGTTGAAGGACGGCACCGAGATCGTCGGCAACCGCACCAAGGTCAAGGTCGTCAAGAACAAGATGTCCCCGCCGTTCAAGGTGGCGGAGTTCGACATCGTGTACGGCCAGGGCATCAGCCGCGAGGGCTCCCTCATCGACGTCGGCGTCAACGAGGGGCTCATCAAGAAGTCCGGCGCCTGGTACACGTACGAAGGCGACCAGCTCGGCCAGGGCAAGGAGAACGCGCGGAACTTCCTCCGCGACAACCCCGAGCTCGCCCTCGAGATCGAGGGCAAGATCAAGGCGAAGCTGACCCCCGACATCGACCTCGACAATGTCGTCCCCATGCCCGTCGACTTCTAGCGGCACGTCCAGGGACGTGGCTGGCTGCGTTCTCGGTCGCTTGCGTGCCTTCGCGCGCGGCGCTCCCTGCGGGCTTGCCAGCGGCGCTCCTGAACGCACCCGGACACGTCCAGGGCGCCGAGCGGCTGCGTTCTCGGTCGCTTGCGTGCCTTCGCACGCGGCGCTCCCTGCGGCCTTGCCAGCGGCGCCCCTGAACGCACCGCCCGCTCCAACGCACCCACCCTGCTCAGGCGTCTCGCCCCCCGACCGACGCCCGGGCGCCAGCCCTCCCATTCCCCAGGAGGCTTACGTGATCAGGCAGCCGAGCCGGCGGCGGCTTCAGGCGGTCCCGACCGGGCCCGCGGCGGAGCCGCCCCCCGACCGCCCGCCCGAGCCCGAGACCGACCCGGAGTCCGTGGCGCGGGCGATCTGCCTGCGGATGCTCTCCAGCCGACCGTGCACGCGCGCGGAGCTCGCCACCGAGCTGCGCCGCCGCAACGTGCCCGACGACGCCGCCACCGCCGTCCTCGAACGCTTCGACGAGGTCGGGCTGGTCGACGACGGCGCCTACGCGGCCTCGTGGGTGGAGCGGCAGCGACGCACCCGCGGGCTGTCCCGCCGCGCGCTCACCGCCGAGCTGCGCCACAAGGGCGTCGGCGACGAGGAGATCAGCGAGGCCGTCGCCGTCGTCTCCGACGACGACGAACGCGCCCGCGCCACCGAGCTCGTCGCCCGCAAGCTCGGCAGCGTCCGCAACCTCGAACGCGACAAGCAGGTCAACCGCCTCGTCGGAATGCTGTCGCGGAAAGGGTACGGCGGCGGACTCGCCTACTCCGTCGTCCGCGAAGCCCTCGACGGGGACGACCTGGCGTGGCCGGACGACTGACCTCCCTCGCCCGAATGCCCCGCCCGGCGCCCCGGCGCCCCGGCGCGTCGCGCGGATGGCGGCGCGATGGCGCCGTTGACGCTGCCGCGCCGCGCCTCGCGTCCCCTCGGGGGCGCCGCGCTTGACCCCCAAGATCACCGCCCCTACCGTCGGGGCCGGTGAGTTGACCAACCCGCATGCCCGCGGTTCCTATAGCGACACCCGACAGTTCACCTCGACCCTTCACCGGCGACCGGCCGCCTCGAGCGGACACCCCGGCCGCCGCGCTCGTACGCCGCCCGTCCACGACGGGCGCCCCGTGCCGCGAGCACGCAGCGCGGTCTCTCACCGTTCCGCGCGCGGCAGCGACGCCGCACGGCCGACGGCGAGGGGAGGAACCGGGATGGGCGTGGTCCTCGGCATCGTCGCCGGCCTGCTGCTCGGCGTCGGTGCGGCGTTCCTCGTGCTCCGGTCGCGCACGGCCGCCGGCCCGATCACCTCGCCCGCGACGTCCCAGGCGGACTCCCTCGCGGCGGCGCAGGCCACGACCGAGGCGCATCGGAACGCGGCCGCGATCCTCGCGCAGGCCGAGGCCGACGCCGCCGCGATCCGCACCGCGGCAGAGACAGCCGCCGCGGCGCTGCGCCGCGAGGCCGAGGCCGCCGCCGCGAGCGCGGCCGCCGCCGCGGCCACGGCGGCCACGACAGCAGCCGCCGAGGCGCGCGCCGCTGCCGAGGCCGAGGCCCGCGCGGTCCGCGCCGAGCAGGACCGGCGGGAGGAACGTCTCGGCGAACGCGAGCACCGCCTCGCCGAACGCGAGGAGCGCATCGACACCGAGCAGCGCCGCGTCGAGGCCCGCGACCACGCGCTCGCCGAGGCCGAGACGGAGCTGGCGCGCCGCCGCGAGGAGCTCAAGGACGTCGAGGAGGAACGCCGCCTCGTCCTCGAACGCACCGCCGGCCTGACCGCCGCCGACGCCAAGGCCGAGCTCGTCGCCGCCATCGAGAACCAGGCGAAGCGCGACGCCGTCGCGATCGTCCGCGACATCGAGAACGACGCGAAGTCGACCGGCGAGGAACGCGCCCGCAAGATCGTCACGCTCGCGATCCAGCGGGTGGCGACGGACCAGACCGCCGAGTCGGTGGTCAGCGTGCTGCACCTGCCGAGCGACGACATGAAGGGCCGGATCATCGGCCGCGAGGGCCGCAACATCCGGGCGTACGAGTCGATCACCGGCGTCAACCTCATCATCGACGACACGCCCGAGGCCGTGCTGCTCAGCTGCTTCGACCCGGTACGCCGCGAGGTCGGCAGGCTGACGCTCGACAAGCTCGTGCTCGACGGGCGCATCCACCCGCAGCGCATCGAGGAGATGTACGAGCGCAGCAAGGCCGAGGTCGAGCAGCTCGTCGTCCGGGCAGGGGAGGACGCCCTCTACGAGGTCGGCATCACCGAGATGCACCCGGAGATCGTCAACCTGCTCGGTCGCCTCCGCTACCGCACGAGCTACGGCCAGAACGTCCTCCGCCACCTCGTCGAGGCAGCCCACATCGCCGGCGTCATGGCCGCCGAGCTCAAGCTCGACGTCCCGCTGGTGAAGCGGTGCACCGTGCTGCACGACCTCGGCAAGGCGCTCACCCACGAGGTCGAGGGCAGCCACGCGCTCATCGGGGCCGAGATCGCGCGCAAGTACGGCGAGAGCGAGGACGTCGCCCACGCCATCGAGGCGCACCACGGCGAGGTCGAGCAGCGCACCGTCGAGGCGGTCCTGACGCAGAGCGCCGACGCGATCAGCGGCGGGCGTCCCGGCGCGCGCCGCGAGTCGCTGGAGTCGTACGTCAAGCGGCTCGAACGCCTGGAGGAGATCGCCACGGCCAAGCCCGGCGTCGAGAAGGTGTTCGCGATGCAGGCCGGCCGCGAGATCCGGGTCATGGTGCTCCCGGACCAGGTCGACGACATCCAGGCACAGGTCATCGCGCGCGACATCGCGAAGCAGGTCGAGGAGGAGCTGACCTACCCCGGGCAGATCCGGGTCACGGTCGTCCGCGAGTCGCGGGCGACCGAGTACGCGAAGTAGCGCACGGCGTCAGAGGACGGGAACGCTCCACGGATCGACGCACCGCGCGGCGGATGCGCCGCGGCCCGACCCGACCCGGCCGGCCGACCCGCCGCACGCGAGGCGGCAGGCAGGCCGACGCGGGCCAGGGAGAGCAACGGCGCGCGCGGACGTCGCGAGCGCGAACGTGTCCCGCGGATTCCGTCACATCGGACTCACCACCTCGGTCACCCCTTTCGCTCCTCAGGAGGTCATGCGGAGGACCGTAACGGCGTGGTGTGACACGTTTTCGCGCCCGGATCGGGCCGACGTCCCCTGGTCGGCAAGGGACCAACGTCATCAGTTCGGGTTTCACCGGGGGAAAAGGGGAGCGGCCGTCGTTCAATGACACATCGGATCCTCTTCCCCCAGCCGGAGGCCCCGTCATGTGGCAAGTCACCGCGGCAGCGAACGGCGTCATCATGGTCGCCTACTCGCTCATCGCCGCGGCCATCCTGAGGGCGCTCATCCGCACCGGTCAGGTGCGCACCAACCTGCTCGGCGGCGCCACCGCGATGATCTTCTTCACCTGCGCCGTCCACCACGGCAGCCACACGCTGCACATGCTCGCGCCGTACGCCGGCATGGAGGTCACCGAGGGTCTCGCCATGCGCACCGCGATGGGCTGGCACGCGGCGGTCTGGGACGTTCTCTCCGCCGGCGTGGCGGTCTTCTACTGGACGCTGCGGCGCTCCTACGGCGCGCTGCTGCAACAGGGGCCGACGCTGTTCGCCGACCTCAAGGCGCGGCAGCGTACGGCGCTCGAGATCAACGACAACATCGTCCAGGGCCTCGCCCTGGCGCAGTACCGGTACGAGGCCGGCGAGCCCGAGAAGGCTCACGAGGCGGTCGTCAAGACCCTGGCGGCCGCGCGCACGATGATGAGCGACCTGGTCGACCCGGTCGCCGGCACGCCGATCGAGCCGGGCGACCTCGTCCGTACGGTCCCCGCCCTGCCGCGCGGCATGACGGACGACAGGGCGCCGGCAGGAACGTGACCCCGTGGCGCCCATCCGCATCGTGCTGGTCGACGACGCACAGGAGATGCGCGAGCTCGTCGCGCTCTCGCTGCGGATCGGCGGGACGTTCGACGTCGTGGGGGAGGCGGGCAACGGCGCCGAGGCCGTCGACCTGACCGCCGCCACCCAGCCTGACCTCGTCCTGCTCGACCTGTCGATGCCGGTGATGGACGGCCTGGAGGCCCTGCCGCTCATCCTCGAACGCTCCCCGGACAGCGTCGTCGTCGTCTTCTCCGGCTTCGACGAGCTGCAACTGGGCCGCGAGGCGCGGGCCCGCGGCGCGTCGGCGTACGTCGAGAAGGGCGTGCCGCTCGACGTCCTCGCGCGGACGCTCGTCGAGGTCTACGAGGAGCGCACGGCGCGGCAGTCGTAGAGTCCGGACGCATGACCCCTGCAGAGCTCTACGCCGACGTCCGCGTCCGCATCAGCGACCTCGTCCGCGACCTCCCCGCCGACGCCGCGAAGACGCCCGTCCCCGGCTGCCCCGGCTGGACCGTCCACGACGTCGTCGCGCACGCCACCGGCGTCGTCGCCGACGTCAACGCCGGCAACCTCGAAGGCGCCGCGAGCGACCCGTGGACCCAGGCCCAGGTCGAGGCCCGCCGCGGTACGCCGACCGCCGACGTCCTCGACGAGTGGTCGCGGGAGGCGGCGACGTTCGAGCCGAAGCTCGACGAGTTCCCGAAGGGGATCTCGCGCACGCTGCTCATCGACCTCGTCACGCACGAGCACGACATCCGCGGCGCGCTGAAGGCGCCCGGCGGGCGCGACGCGGAGGCGTACGAGATCGCCCGCAAGGGGTTCGCCGTCGGCCTCGCCAAGTCGCTGGACGAACGCGGCCTCCCCGGCCTGCGCCTGGAGGCGGCGGACTGGCAGTTCGACGCGGGCACCGCCCCGGCCGTGACGGTCAGGGCGGACGACTCGTTCGAGTTCTTCCGTGCGCTCGCCGGGCGTCGTGGTGTGAAGCAGGTGCTCGCGTACGACTGGTCGGGCGACCCGCAGCCGTACCTCCCCGTCCTGAACCACTTCGGCCCGCTGCCCGACGAGGACGTCGTCGAGTCGTGAGGGCGGCCCGGGGGCTGCTCCTCGCGGCGGTCCTCGCGGGCGCGCTGACGTGGGTGTACGCCGCGGCGTTCCCCGAGCGCACCGACTACGCGGGCCACTTCGTCGCCGGGGCGGGCGGCACGCTGCTGCTGCTCGTCCCGCTCCTCGCGCGGTGGGCCACGCCGTGGCGGGTCGTCGCGGTCGCGTGCGTCGGGGTGCTGCTCGGCGTCGGCACCGAGGCGACGATCTTCCGGCTGGCGGAGTTCGACCCGGTTGACCTCGCCAACCAGAGCCTCGGCGGACTGCTCGCCGCGGGCGGCGCCCTCGACGCGCGCGGTCTCCCGTCGGCGGCGGTCGCCGCGACGGCGGGCCTCGCGCTGCTCGTCCTCGGGTTCGGCCTTGCGTTCGCGTAGCGGGGCCGCGGCGGCGGTGTCGCTGGCGGCGTTCGCGTTCGCCGCGCTCGGCGTGTGGGCGAGTGCCGCGCGGTCGGCCATCCCGCTCGCGTGGAACGGCACCGTGACGCGGGTCGAGGCGCGGCACGAGAAGCACTCAGGGATCGACGACGCGTGGTTCGTCTACGTCGACGGTCGCGCGACGCATGTCGACGCGGACCTGGCGCGGTCGATCGGCGTGGGCGACACCGTCCGCAAGGACCGCTGGGAGACGACGCTGCGCGTCAACGCGTCCACGCGCGAGCTCGCCTGGTCGCGGGAGGCCGAGCGCATGGTCGCCGTCGCGTCGTTCGCGGCGGTCGCCGCGGTGTGTCTGGCGTTCCGGCTGCCGAGGCTCAGGCCGGGCAGACGAAGCCCTGCGGCGGAGCCGGGCGGTCGAACGGGATCTTCGGGCGTGACGTCGCCGGGCGCCACGCCGGGCTGACCGGCACCGGCAGGTCCGGGATCGGCGACATCTCCAGCACCTCGAAGCCGCGTGCCATGTCGTTGACCCAGATCCGGTCGCCGAACCAGTGCGCCGACCACGTGATCGCGCCGTTGCCGACGTAGTGCGCCTCCTCGCGCGGCGCCACCGGCACCGTGAGGTCCCACACGCTGACCCCGCCGGTGAACCACGCGTTGACCAGCCGGCGCGAGCCGGGCATGAAGTTGAGCTGGTGCGACGTGCACCACGTCTCGACCCAGCGACCCGACGCCTTCGTACGGCCGCGCGGCGGCACGATGCGCCCGAGGAACACCGGCTGCCCAGGCGCGCTGATGTCGTAGAGGTGCAGTGACCCGGCCTGCTCCTCGTCCTTGCCGTCGCACCGGTGCCCGCTGTACGCCTCGTCGTTGACGACCAGCAGGCCACCGTCGGGGCTGACCGCGGACCCGTGCGCGAACTGGATGTAGTCGCCGGTGACCTCGTCCTCGGCGGCCACCGTCGAGAGCACCTTGGGGCTGATCGGGTTGGCCATGTCCCAGATCGTGATGCCCTCGAGGCCGGTGCAGACGCCGATCGGCTTGCCGGCCACGCTCGTCGCGAACGTCACGTCGTGGCAGCCCCAGAAGTCGGGCCTGATGTACGCGCGCACCTTCGGCCGCTTCGCGTCGCTCACGTCGACGACGGTGGTGAGGCCGTTGGCGCTGCCGGTGCCGCCGGGGGAGACGTAGAGGACGTTCGCGCCGGGGACCGCGGTCAGCGTGTGCGCGCTCGGCACCGCGAGCGTCGAGAGGCGCTTCGGCTTGGCGGGGTTCTTGACGTCGAACAGCGTGATGCCGTTGCCGCGGACGCCGCACGCCGAATAGTGGTGCCCGATCGCCAGGAGACCGGGGCGTACGACCGCGACGTCCATGTCGGTGCCCGCGCACTTGATGGTGCCGACGAGCTTCGGCGGCCAGACCTTGCTGTCGAAGATCCGTACGCCGCCCTGGCGGGGGTACTCGTAGCGGTTGGTGCGGCCGTTCCACTGCCCGGCGAAGACGTACCGCCCGTCGCTCGTGAGCTCCGTACCGCCGGTGTACGGCAGCCGGTAGAGCCCCGTGATGTTGGGCGTGCGGTCCTCGGCCGCGGCCTGCGCCGGGGCGTGGGCCGGCGCGAGCAGGGCGAGGAGGAGGACGGGCAGGACGCGTCGCATGGCGAGGGAATTCGTTTTTCGATCGGGAATTCCTTCACCCGATATCCTCGTGCGTCGTGAGCCCCCGCACGTACGCCGTGATCACCTACGGCTGCCAGATGAACGAGCACGACTCCGAACGCCTCTCCGGGCTGCTCGAGGAGTCGGGCTATGTCCGCGCGCCCGAGGGTGAGCAGGCCGACGTCGTGGTGTTCAACACGTGCGCCGTCCGCGAGAACGCCGACAACCGCCTCTACGGCAACCTCGGCCACCTGCTGCCCGTGAAGAAGGCGCACCCGGGCATGCAGATCGCGGTCGGCGGCTGCCTCGCGCAGAAGGACCGCGGCACCATCACCAAGAAGGCGCCGTGGGTCGACGTCGTCTTCGGCACGCACAACATCGGCTCGCTGCCCGCCCTGCTCGACCGCGCCCGCCACAACGACGCCGCGCAGGTCGAGATCGTCGAGGCGCTGGAGACGTTTCCCTCGACGCTGCCCGCGCGCCGCGAGTCGCCGTACGCCGGCTGGGTCTCGATCTCCGTCGGCTGCAACAACACGTGCACGTTCTGCATCGTGCCGTCGCTGCGCGGCAAGGAGCGCAACCGCCCGGCCACGGACATCCTCGCCGAGGTGCGCGCGCTCGTCGCCGACGGCGTCCTCGAAGTCACGCTGCTCGGGCAGAACGTCAACTCGTACGGCTCGGACCTCGGTGACCGGGGTGCCTTCGCCTCCCTGCTGCGTGCCTGCGGGGAGATCGACGGGCTGGAGCGGGTGCGCTTCACGTCGCCGCACCCCAAGGACTTCACCGACGACGTCATCGCCGCCATGGCCGAGACGCCGAACGTCATGCCGCACCTGCACATGCCCCTGCAGTCGGGCTCCGACGACGTGCTGCGGCGGATGCAGCGGTCGTACCGGCAGGAACGCTTCCTCGGCATCGTCGCGCGCGTCCGCGACGCGATCCCCGACGCGGCGATCACGACCGACATCATCGTGGGGTTCCCCGGCGAGACCGAGGCCGACTTCGCCGAGACGCTGCACGTCGTACGGGAGGCGCGGTTCTCCTCGGCGTTCACGTTCCAGTACTCACCGCGGCCCGGCACGCCCGCCGCGACCATGGACGCGCAGGTGCCGAAGGCCGTCGTCCAGGAGCGGTATGAGCGCCTCGTTGCGCTGCAGGACGACGTCGCGTGGCAGGAGAACAAGCGCCTCGTCGGCACCCGCGCCGAGCTGCTCGTCGCGGTAGGCGAGGGGCGCAAGGACGCGGGTACGGGGCGCATGACGGGCCGCGCGCGCGACAACCGCCTCGTGCACTTCCTCGGCGACGCCTCCATCAGACCTGGGGACCTCGTGGACGTCGAGGTGACGTACGCCGCCCCGCACCACCTCCTCGCGGAGGGCCCGGTGCTGGCCCACCGCAAGACCCGCGCGGGCGACCTGTTCGACGTCCCGAAGCCGGCTGGGACGATGCTCGGCATGCCGCGGGTCGGCGCGCCGGTCGGGTGACCGAGCGACCCCGCCCGCTCACCCGTCCCGTCGCGAAGCGCTGGCGCGAGCTCGGCCCTCGCCGGTGGCTGCGCCCGCAGCTCGCGGGGGCGGCGTGGATCGTCATCTTCCTGGCCGCCGCCGCGCTGCGGCCGGCGAAGACGTGCACACCGGCCGCGCCGTGCGGCACCGACGTGCTCGCCGCCGTCGTCTTCGTCCTGTGCGCCGTGGCGGCCGCCGCGCCGTCGCTGCTCCCCGCGCCCGGCGCCGTCGCCTCCGCCGCGCTCGCGGCGGCCGCCGTCGTCGGCACCGCGCCCGGCCGGCCGGCGAAGGCCGGGTTCGCGGCGGCCGCGGCCGCCGGCACGGCGTACGCCCTCGTCAGCGCACGGCACGTGGCCGAGGCGCAGCGGCGCAGGCTGGCGTACGTCGACGAGGTCACCGGGGGACGCCGCGTCCAGATCCCCGACGACGCGCTGAACCTGCTGCGGCGCAGCGTGTCCAGACTCGGCCAGGCATCGGTGGCGCTGCTGCTCGTCGCCGCGCTCGCGGCGGGCGGTGTCGCGCTGCTCGCCTCGCGCGAGGCCGAGCGCGAGCGGCGCGCGCCCGTCGCCGCCGCGCAGGTCACGGCCGTCGACACCGAGGACGGGGAGGTGACGCTCGACCACGCGGGGCGCGCCCACGTCCTCAGCGTGTACGCCTCGTACTCCGTCGGGCAGACCGTCCCCGTCTACGTCCTCGGCGACGACGTGCGGCTGGTGGCCGAGCCGTTCGACGCGACGTGGCACGCCGTCGGCGTCGCCGCGCTCGCGTTGTTCGCCGCTGCTCTGCTCGGCCCGCGCCGGCGCATCCGCGACGAGGTCACGTCCGTCGCCGGCGGCGACGTCCCCGCGTTCCGGGTCGGCGCGGCGTTCGGCACGCGGTCGGTCTCGTTCGGCGTGCGGGCCGGCGGCGACGCGCTGCTCGAGGTCCGCGTCGCGGGCGAGCCGTACGTCGACGCGGTCGACCGCGCGCTGGCGGGGCTCAGCGCCGAGGAGCTGGAGGACTTCGACCTCGACGAGGACCACGTCGACGTCGTCGCCGCCGGGCGGCTGGTGCCCGGCGGCGCCGTGGTGCTGTTCGTCGACGGCGTGCCGTACCCGCCGAGGTCGCTGGCGAGCGAGGAGGCGGCGCTCCGGGACTCGTCCAAGGACCTCGAGGACTACTAGCCTCCACCCCTCTCACCCCACTCGAAACGATCGCCTGTGTCCCCTCGCGTGCGGCCGAAAGGCCACTCGGGGGACACGGGTGATCGTCTGAGGGGAGCAGGGTGAGCGTACGGGAGTGGTGGGCTACCGGGAGACCGAGGACTCCGCCTGCGCGAGCCACTCACGCTTCGTCGCGGCCTCGGCGTCGGCGGCCTCGGCCGCCTTCTCGTCGCCCGCCGCGCGGGCGCGCGCCGCGCGCTTCTCGAGCTGCTCCAGCGACTCGCGGAGGCGGATGACGAGCGGGTTGGTGGGGGCGGGGCGGGACGCCGTACGGCGGGTGTCGTCGGCGTCGCGGAGGCGGCGTTCGACGGCGGCGAGGCGGGCGTCGAGCCGCGCCTCGACCTCGCGCGGCACGCGCCCGGTCTTCTCCCAGCGCTCGGTGATGTCGGCGAGGCGGGCACGGGCGCCGGCGACGTCGCGTTCGGGCTCGAGCGCCTCGGCCTCGGCGAGCAGCGCCTCGCGCGCGGCCACGGCGGAGGCGGTCTCGGCGTCCTTCTCCGCGTAGTACGCCGAACGCCGCGTGAAGAACGCGTCCTGCGCCGCCTTGAACCTCGCCCACAGCTCGTCGTCGACGCCGCGGGCGGCGCGCCCTGCGGCCTTCCACGACGCCATGAGCTCCCTGTATCGCGTCGTCGTCGCGGACCACTCGCCAGACTCGGAGAGCTTCTCGGCCTCGCGGATGAGGGCCTCCTTGCGCTCCTTCGACGTCTCGCGCTGCGTCTCCAGCGCCGCGAAGTGCGCCTCGCGCCGCTTGTCGAACGCCCGCCGCGCGTGCGAGATCCGCTGCCACAGCTCGGTCTCGGTCGCCTTGGCCGACTTGGTGCCGACGGGCAGCGCCTTCCACTCCTCGACGATGGCGCGCAGCCGGTCGCCGGAGGCCTTCCACTCCGACGAGGCGGAGACGCGTTCGGCCTCCTCGGCGAGCGCGCGGCGCTGGTCGAGCACGGCGGCGCCGGCGGCGGCCTTCGCGACCTGCGCCTCGGCCTGCTTCGCCTTGGCCTTGGCGACGGCGGCGTCGATACGGGTACGCAGCGCCTCCACGTCGCCCACGACCGCCGCGGTGTCGAGCGACTCGCGCAGCTTGGTCAGGCTCTGCTGGGTCTGCGCGGGGTTGCCGGCGCCGGTGGTCAGCCGCGCCTCGAGCAGGCCCACCTCGGTCGCGAGGTCGTCGTAGCGCCGCGCGAAGTGCGCGAGCCCCGCCTCGGCGTCACCGGCATGCCACGACCCGACCGCGCGCTCGCCGTCGGGCGTGCGGACGTACACGGTGCCGTCCTCGGCCACCCGGCCCCACTCGGTCGCGTCTGCCACGCGGACACCGTACCGTCGCGCCGTGCTCCTCGCCGCCGCCGTCTGCCCGCACCCGCCGCTGCTGGTGCCCGAGGTGGCGGCGGGAGCGGCGTACGAGACCGACGACCTGCGCGCCGCCTGCCGCGCCGCGGTCGCCACGCTGCCCGAGGACACGGTCGTCGTCGGCACCGCGCAGGCGGTCGAGATCGGGCTGTGGCTGCTGCCGTACGCCACCCCGCTCCTGATCCCGCGCGACCTCCCGCCGTCCGACGCCGCGGCCCTCGGGCGCACCCTCGACACCCCTGGTCTGCTCGTCATGGGCGACGGCTCCGCGCGCCGCAGCCTCGCCGCGCCCGGCTATCTCGACCCGAGGGCCGAGCCGTACGACGCCGCCGTCGCGCGCGCCCTCCGCGCCGCCGACGTGCACGCGCTGCTCGCGATCGACCCAGCTCTCGACGACGACCTGCTCGTCGCGGGCCGCGCGGCCTGGCAGGTGCTCGCCGGCGCGGCGGAGAGCGGGGAGTGGCAGGGCGAGGTGCTGTACGACGCGGCACCGTACGGCGTCGGATACTTCGTCGCGACGTGGGCCCGTGCCTAGGGTCGTCGCGGTCGTCGGGCCCACCGCGGCGGGCAAGTCCGACGCCGCGCTGCGCATCGCCGAGGAGCTCGGCGGCGAGGTCGTCAACGCCGACTCCATGCAGCTCTACCGCGGCATGGACATCGGCACCGCCAAGCTCTCCCTCGCCGAGCGCCGCGGCGTGCCGCACCACCTCCTCGACGTCTGGGACGTCCGCGAGACTGCCAGCGTCGCGGCGTACCAGGCGATGGCGCGCGAGGTCATCGAACGCCTCGACGTCGCGGTCGTCGTCGGCGGCAGCGGTCTGTACGTCCGCGGCGCGCTCGACGCGTTCGAGTTCCCCGGCACCGACCCCGAGGTCCGCGCGCGGCTCGAAGCCGAACTCGCGGGCACCGGTGCGGAGGCCATGCACGCGCGGCTGAACGACGTCGATCCCGTTGCGGCGCAGGCGATCCTGCCGACGAACGCCCGCCGCATCGTCCGCGCGCTGGAGGTCGTGGAGATCACGGGGCGGCCCTTCTCCGCGCAGCCGGGGATGGAGACGTACGCCTCGGTGTACGAGGGCACCCGCTACCTCGGTGTCGCGCCCGACCTGACGACGCTGGACGAACGCATCGACCGGCGGGTCGACGTCATGTGGGCGCGGGGCCTCGTCGAGGAGGTCCGTGCGCTGGAGGCACAGGGCCTCAGGGAGGGTGTCACCGCGAGCCGCGCGCTCGGCTACCAGCAGGTGCTCGCGTACCTCGCCGGCGAGTACGGCGAGGACGAGGCCAGGGCGCGGACCAAGCTCGCGACGCGGCAGTTCGCGCGGCGGCAGCTCAAGTGGTTCCGCCGCGACCCGCGCGTCGAGTGGCACGAGTCCGCCGACGCGGCGGTCGCGGCCGTGACGGACTAGTTCGTCCTGACCGGTGACGAAACCGCCACTGATGCCTCACACTCCCCGGACAGGGCGGACGGAGACGGCATGACGGCGTACGACGTTGACCTCGTGGCGGCGATGCGCGGCGCCCTGGAGTCGGGGCAGTTCGTCATCCACTACCAGCCCGAGGTCGACCTCGCGTCGGGCGAGGTCGTCGCGATGGAGGCGCTGCTGCGCTGGCAGCACCCCGACCGCGGCCTGCTCTGGCCGGGCGAGTTCCTGCCGGCGGCGGAGGCGAGCGGGTTCATCGTCGAGCTGGGCGAGTGGGTGGTCGCGGAGTGCGTACGCGAGGCGGCCCTGTGGCAGCGCCTCCCGTCAGCGAGGCGCGCGTCCGGCAAGCAGCTCTGGGTCAACGTCTCCTCCGCCGAGCTCTCGGCGCCGGGCTTCGCCGAGCGCGTGGTGGAGCGGATGGCCGCCGTACGGCTGCCGCGCGGCGTGCTCGGGTTCGAGGTGCGGGAGACGGCCCTCGGCTCGGACCTCTCGTCGATGGGGGAGATCCTCACGGCGCTGCGTGCCGCGGGCGTCATGGTCGCGCTCGACGACTTCGGCACGTGGTACTCCGCGCTGTCGCACCTCGACGAGCTGCCCCTCGACGCGGTGAAGCTCGACCAGCGCTTCGTCCGCGGCGTCGGGCTCGACCTCGAGGACGACGCGATCGTCGCGTCGGTCATCCGGCTCGCGCACGCGCACGGCCTCCAGGTCGTCGCCGAGGGCGTCGAGTCGTGGTCGGAGGGCGCGCGGCTCTGCGAGCTCGAGTGCGACCGCGCGCACGGCTACCTGTTCGCCGGCCCGCAGCTGCCCGAGCGCGCCCGCTGGCTGCTCAGCCGCGGCGTCGGCTGGAAGGCGCCCGACGCGCCCGCGACGCTGACGATCCCCGAGGCGCGGACGACCACCTCTGACGATTTGCGCCCCCTCGGGCAGTAGTTCGCGCTGCGTGCCAAATGGTCCGTTGTGGCCATGTCGAAAACGTCCGAACCGGCCGATCATCGAGTCAGAGCCGAGGAGGACCTACCGTGACCGAAGCGAACCGCCGCATCCCCGCCTCCGACGCCGCGCTCGCGGCGACGTTCGTACTCGGGATCGAGTCGAAGCACGGGACTCTCACGATCCACGACTACCAGGTCGCGGTGCAGCGCCTCGAACGCGCCATCCGCCCCTGGGACACCGTCGTCAACGTCGCCCCGCGCGTCGTCGGCGTGCACTGCACGGCGCTGACGAACGCCCGCGAGGTCGACGCGATCGCCGCGCGCCTGGCCGAGGTCGTCCGCGCGCCGATGGCCGTCGGGGACGAGATCCGTACGCTCGGCGTCTGCGTCGGCTCCGCCGTCGTCGAGCCGGGCGAGGACCCGGACGACGCGATGCACAGGGCGCGCGAGGCGATGCAGCACATGCGCTCCGCGCGCGCAGGCATGCTCTCGCCGGAGCTGCCCGAGCCCCGCGACATCAGGGTCGCGCTGCCCCACTAGGGTCGGTACGTGCGGTTCACCAAGGGGCACGGGACGGCGAACGACTTCGTCCTGGTCCCCGACCCCGACGGCGCGCTGGCGCTGACGGACGCGTTCGTGCGGGCGGTGTGCGACCGGCGTACGGGCATCGGCGGCGACGGCATCCTCCGCGTCGTGCGTACCGCCTGCGTCCCTGACTACGCCCACCTCGCGGCCGACGCCGAGTGGTTCATGGACTACCGCAACGCCGACGGCGGCGCCGTCGAGATGTGCGGCAACGGCGTCCGCGTCTTCGCCCGCTACCTCGCCGCGCGCGGCTGGGCCACCGATGACCGGCTCCCCGTGGCGACGCGCGACGGCGTCAAGCACGTGACGCTCGACGACGACGGGCGGGTCACCGTCGACATGGGGCCGCCGTCGTTCGACGGCACGGCGCCCGAGGGTGCGACGTACGTCTCCATGGGCAACCCCCACGTCGTCTTCTTCGTCCCCGACGTGGGCGACGCGCCCGTCCGCACCGACGGCCCGCGCATCGAGGCCGCGACGCCCGGCGGCACCAACGTGGAGTACGCCGCGGTGACGTACGACGACGCGCTCGCCATGCGCGTCTGGGAGCGCGGCGTCGGCGAGACGATGTCCTGCGGTACGGGCGCCTGCGCCGTCGCGGTCGCCGCCGCGCGCCAGGGCCTCGCCGGGCAGCGCGTCGAGGTCGCGGTGCCGGGCGGCCTGCTCGACGTCGCGTGGGACGGCGCCGACGGGTCGTCGGTGTTCCTCACCGGGCCGGCCGTGCTCGTCGCCGACGGCGACCTGCGCGACGAGTGGCTCGCGCTCCTGTGAGCTCGCGTCTCCTCCTGATCCTCGTCGCGGTCTCCGGCGTACTCGGCAACGGCTTCTTCGCCGCCGTAGGGCTCGGGATGCGCTGGCGCGCAACGGATCGGCGCTGGGTCAACCCTGGTCCCTGGCGCCGGCTGCGGCGTGGTCCGCGGGCGCTCGTACTGCGCTACCTCATGTGGTGGCTGAGCTGGCCGCACCTCGTCGCGAAGCTGCTGCGCGGCGGCGACCCTCCGCTGTTCGCGACGCCGTCGACGCTCGTGTGGCGTCGCGGCCGTACGACGCTCAGCCGGCTCGGCAACCGGCCCGGACCGGTCGGCGGGGACGCCGTGCTGTTCGTGCACTCGGTCGTGACGCGCCCGTGGATCCTCGACCTGCTGCCCGAGCGCAGCGTCATGGGTGCGGTCGTCGAGGCGGGGCACGAGGTGTTCCTGCTCGACTGGGGGGACCCCGGCTTCCAGCACGCCGGCCAGGGCATCACCGAGCACACGCGGCTGCTCGCGGAGGCGGTCGGCGCCGTGGCGCAGCAGAGCGCCACCGGTCGCGTGCACGTCGTCGGCTACTGCATGGGCGCGACGCTGGCGCTCGCCGCCGTCGGCGCGTGGGGGCCGGGGCCGATCGCGTCGCTGGTGCTGGTGGCGCCGCCGTACGACACCGAGGTCCCCGGCGGCACGGCCGCCGCGCTGCGCCTGCCCGCGCTGATGCCGGTGCTCGCGCTCGACGGCGACGGGTGCGTGCCGGGGGCGTACATCCGTGAGGCGTTCCACGTCATGCGCCGCGACGAGCTCAAGGCGGCGTGGACACGGCTGCGGCGGCGGCGCGACAAGGCGTTCCAGCGCGTGGCGTCGGTGATGACGCGGTGGGCGTGGGAGCAGCGGGCGATCCCGGGGATGCTGTGGTTCGACCTCGTGGACCTGTTCCGCGGCAACACGATGCTCCACGGCACGCTGCGCATCGGCGACGACGACGTACGCCTCGACCGCGTCACCGTCCCGACGCTCATCGTCGTGACGGACAGGGACCACATCGTGCCGATCGCGTCGTCGCTCGCGCTGACCCGCGTCATCCCGCACGCGGAGGTCGTCCGCTCGCCCGCGGGCCACGTGTCGATGCTCATGGGCCACGAGTCCCGCGCGGTGACGGTGCCCGCGCTGCTGCGCTGGCTGCGTACGGGCACCGCGGAGCCGCGATAGAGCCGAATTGTCGGATACCTGACAGTTCGGGGACCTTCGCTGTGTCACACTTTCCTGGCTACCCCTACCCGAAGACTTCGGTCCCGGCATAGCCGCCACGAAGGCACTGAGCATGGATGCCCCTGAGCGCGGGCGCCCACGTGGCTTCTTCAGAAGGGCTTTACGTGCGCTCATCGATGCGTGCTCAGCTCGTTGTCGGCATTGCCGTTTCCGTGTTCGCCGGTGCCGTCAGCGGTCCGGTCGTGAACGCTCATGCAGCCACCACCGCAGTGCCGTACTTCAGGGAGTACGAGCGCGCCTCATGGCTCCTCGCCCCGGACATCGTCGTCAATCCGCCTGGCCCTGTGGCCGGCGCAGTCCTACCCGCGCCCGTGGAACGCGGATACGTCATCACAGGCGAGCACCTGCGGAACTTCGAGGTCACCGGGTCGGACGCAGCGGATGCCGAATTGCGTGCGCTCGTCGATCGCGTGAGTACCGACGAGAACGGTCGAGCGCTCGACACAACCGGGTATCGCGTGTTCGTGACGCCGCCGATCGTCGCGGTGCAACACGCAGATGCCGCAAAGCGACATGCTGCCCTGCTCCTGGAGTCGTCCGAGGATCCCAACGCGCTCGTGGCAGACGTGACGCACGCCGCGCCCGTCGGTACGGACGCCGTAGACGACGCGCAGGAGGAGCTCGGCCTGTCTGAGCTCTTCGTCCTTCCGGTCGGCGTCGGCGTGGGTGAGATCGGTGCCGCTTGGGACGAGGGTCGGATCAAGGTGACGACGCTCGTCCAGGAGGTCGGGCTCACACCACCTGCTGATCCCGTCGCGGGGGAGGCCGAGGTCGATCCGCAGTGGGATCCGCAGGCCAAGGTGTGCCTGAGCCGGAAGTCGAACAACACCGCCTACTACGACCCGTGCTACCAGTACGCCACGCTGGCAAGGGACGGCGACCCGAACCGGACGTCGTGGACGCACCACCAGCACGGCACCGGCAAGAGCAAGGGCGTCTGGACACTGGTGACACTCACCGTCGAGTCGGCCCGGACGGTGACCAGCACCTCGCCTGCACAGACGTGGCTGGACTGGAGCCCGTCCGCGGACGTCAACATGGGCAACTGCAAGCCCTACGAGCTCGGCATCCAGGTCTACGGTGTCGTCTTTACCAGGATGTTCACCACCTGTGACGAGTGGGACATCACGAAGGGCAACCCCAGCGTCAACTTCAAGGTCGAATGGGACGGTCAGGCCTGGCGGAAGGACCGGAGCGTTGCGGGAATGAAGACGTTCGGGGTCGCCAACGGGCTGCGCGCGCGTAACAACACTCGCTACGACTACGAGGCCTGGTAGACGATGCGTGGACGACTAGGTTTCCCATCGCTGTTGATCGTCGGAATGGGCGGAGCGACCGCAACCGCGTTAGTCGGTGCGCGGCTGTACGACCCGGGTCCGCCGGCGCCGGTGACGGAGGCCGAGGCGCGCGCGTTCCTCGACACCGCGATCGACGTCGGTCTGGCGGGCGACTACCGCGCGCTCTGCGCCATGAACGGGTCGGTGAGCAACTGCGAGCTGACCCTCGACGTGAACCCGTTGCACCCACCGGCGACGACGCGGCCGGAGAGCATCACGGGACACCACGTCGGCGCCGGCGACGGCAACGACACCGCGGGCTGGGTGTTCACGGTCGAGGGCCGCGCGGGTGACGGTATGCGGTACGCCACCGAGGTCATGGTGTTCCGCGACCACGAGGACCGCCTCAAAGGCACGAACCTCGTGTGGTGGTCGGGTGCGCGGCTCGTCGTCGGGGACGGCGCCGAGGACGTCATCGAGACCGCGCCCACCTCGTGACCGCTACGGAGCCAGCTCGTCCACGCTGACACCGCCCACCGGCACCGCGCCGATCGGGTCGCCGGCGAGGTCCGCGGCGTCGTACGGCGCGCAGTACGCCGCCAGCGCCGGGTCGCCCGCGCCGAAGCCGATCGAGCGCGCGAGCCTGATGTCCGCGCACATGACGTGGTCGCCGATGGTGGGCGAGACGTTGAAGATGGTGTTGTCG
Source organism: Frankiaceae bacterium (assembly GCA_035556555.1). Lineage (GTDB taxonomy): Bacteria > Actinomycetota > Actinomycetes > BP-191 > BP-191 > BP-191. The sequence continues at coordinate 146,023 of DATMES010000046.1, read as the reverse complement.
TTGACGGCGACCTGCGCGGTGATGACGGGGTACGCCGCCGCCGGCGCGATGAGGTAGCCGACCTGGTCGTTGGCGAGGCCGAGCGTGATGACCTCGCGCGGTCCGGACACGCCGTCGCGGATGCCGAACGCGATCTCCGGGTAGCTCTCGCCCGGCGTCCCCGCGAACAGCACGTCGCCGACGCGCAGCGCGGCCGCGACGGTCGAGATCGTGTTGGCGTTCTGCCACGGCGGGTCCATGGACCGCAGCAGCCGCGCGCCGAACGCCGTGCCGCCCGCGCTGAACAGACCCAGCACCGCGGGCGACGTGACGACCTCGCGGATGCGCCCCTGCGCCGCGGCGACCGGACCGGTCACGGGCGTGGCCGAGTCCACGGCACGCACGACGTGCGCGAGGTAGTTGGCGGTGATCTGCGCCTTGCGCCCCGACAGCCCGAACGACGGGTTGGACGTGGACGTGAACGCGCAGTGCGGCCGGCACGGCTGCGTCTTGCCGACCGCGCCCTGCATCGCCATGCCGACGCCGCCGTAGCGTGCCGCGACCGCGTCGCCGACGTACTGCGGCCAGTCGCCGTGCACGCCGTCCGCGCCGCCGGCCGTCGCGTGCGCGGCATAGGCGACGTACGTCACGACCGGAGCGCCCGACGGCGTCCGCGCCTGGATGACCCGCAGCAGGCCGTCCTTGCCGTCGCTGCCCTTCGTGCCCTGCGCGCTGCCGGTCGGGCACGGCAGGTCCATGGTCTCCGGCGGCACGCCGTCGTCGGAGCCCTGATGCAGCGCCTCGGGGCACGACTGGTTGTAGATGAGGTCGTACGCCGCGGAGTGGCCGGCGACGACGTTGGCGAAGCGCCGCTCGGTGTACGCGCGCGTGATCGCCGCGACGGTCTGGTTGTAGACGAAGTCGAAGTACGCCTTCGGCATGCCGCCCCACGCGCCGATCGTGTCGGGGCCGCTGTGCGTGTGGTCGCCCGCGATGAGGATGTTCTTCGCGGGCATGCCCGGCTGCGCCGCCGCGGCCGCCATGTCCGCGAGCCCCTTGATGCCGTCGCGGTACGCCGCGAAGTACCCCTGCGTCTCGATGGTCGCGATCGCGATGGACTGCTTGCCGTCGTCGAACACCACCGCGCGGGCCTTGATGCGCTCGGTCGTCGTGCGGTTCTGCGACCCGCGCCCGACGAGGCCGGACAGCAGGTGGCCGTCGCCGAGACCGTTGCCGCCCTGGTTGATGACGCCGAGCCCGACGAGGTCCGGCGAGATGTCGAACGCCGCCGCGCCGACCTTGTACGACGGCAGCGTCACCCGCGCGGGCAGCGAAGGCCGGCTCAGCGTCGTGTGCTTGCCGCCGTTGCCCCAGGTGGTCGCGGTGACGAGCGTGTACGTGTACGTCGCGCCCGGCTTCACGGCCCTGTCGTCGTACGACGTCGCGGTGCGCGGCAGCGTCGCCACGGTCGCGCCGTCGCGGCGGACGAGCACGCGCGCGACCTCGTCGGCGAGCGCGTCCCAGCGCACGGTGACGCTCGTCGCCGCGACGGTGGCGGTGACGCCGGTGGGCGGCGCGAGCCTGCGCCCGGGAGGCACCGCGGCCGCGGGGACCGCGAGCAACGACAGAACGGAGACGACGAGCAGAAGACGGCGCATGCAGAACGCCTTCGACGCGGGACGTGCGCACCCCTGCGCCCTAGAGTGCGCGCCATGGAGGACTTCGACCCGACGCCGCCGGGCAAGGGGCGCTTCGTCGGCCTCGCTGTCCTGCTCGCCCTGCTCGGTGCCGCGATGCTGGTCCGCGCCACCACCGACGACGCGGAGCCGCGCCCCGTGCCCGCCACCTCGGCGCCGTCGACTGGATGACCGACACGGAAGTGGTCGCGAGCGAGCCGTCGCGACGCGGGACGTTCCTCGTTCTCGCGCTCGTCACGGCGCTCGTCGCGACCGTCGTCGGTATCCGGCTGTACGCCACCCGCGAACGGCCGTTGCCGCACGAGCCGCCGGGCGGCGCGTACCTCGTCATCGACCGCGGCCGGCCGCGGTTCGAGAACAACGGGGCGCGCGGCTACCTGTTCACGGCGCGCTCCGTCTGGCCGGACCCGCTGCGCGTCGAGTCGGTCGTGCCGCTCGACGCGTCGGGTGCCGAGGCGCCGTACCGGTCGTCGGGTGTGTTCGAGGGCACCGGGTACGGGCAGTCGCAGTTCCTCGGCCTGGAGCCACCGGCGCCGGGGCCGTACGTCGTCCAGCCGGGGAGCGAGGCGTCCGTCGGGCTGTGGGTGCCGGTGCGGTGCGAGCGCACGGTCCGCGTCGTCGCGCTGCGCGTACGGCTGCTCCTCACGCGCAGCAGGGCGGAGCAGGTGATCGGCCTCGGTCCGCCCGAGTCGAGCCCGGTCGAGAGCGGTACCGGCTGCGCGACTCCGTCCCCGGGCGGGTAATGGGGTGTGACGGCGCCGCCAGGGTGGGACGATCAAGGTGATGACAGTGCCCACCGGCCCCGAGCCGTACCCCACCGACCTCGACGACGACGCCGTCGACGAGGTCGACTACGAGTTCCACGAGATCGAGGACGAGCGCGGCTTCGAGCGCGAGGCGCGCGAGGGGCTGCGGCGCGTCGCGGGGCTGCGTACGGACCTCGAGGACGTCACCGAGGTCGAGTACCGCGCGCTGCGGCTCGAACGCGTCGTCCTCGTCGGCGTGTGGACCGACGGCACCGCCGACGACGCGAAGAACTCCATGACCGAGCTGGCCCGCCTCGCCGAGACGGCGGGGTCGGAGGTGCTGGAAGGTCTGGTACAGCGGCGTTCCAGACCCGACTCCTCGACGTACATCGGCCGCGGCAAGGCCGACGAGCTGCGCGACGTCGTCGTGGAGACCGGCGCCGACACGGTGGTCTGCGACGGCGAGCTGTCGCCCGCCCAGCTGCGCAACCTGGAGAAGGTCGTCAAGGTCAAGGTCATCGACCGTACGGCGCTGATCCTCGACATCTTCGCCCAGCACGCGACGAGCAAGGAGGGCAAGGCGCAGGTCGAGCTGGCGCAGCTGCAGTACCTCATGCCACGCCTGCGCGGCTGGGGCGAGTCGATGTCCCGCCAGGCCGGCGGCCGCGTCGCCGGCGGTGGCGGCATCGGCACCCGAGGTCCCGGCGAGACGAAGATCGAGACCGACCGCCGTCGCATCCGCAACCGCATCGCCAAGCTGCGCCGCGAGATCGACGCGATGGGCACGATCCGCGAGACCAAGCGCCAGGAGCGCGTCCGCAACGCCGTCCCCTCCGTCGCGATCGCCGGCTACACCAACGCCGGCAAGTCCTCGCTCCTCAACCGCCTCACCGGCGCCGGCGTGCTGGTCGAGAACGCGCTGTTCGCGACGCTCGACCCGACGGTGCGCAGGGCGGAGACGCCGGACGGGCGCACGTTCACGCTGACCGACACCGTCGGCTTCGTACGCCACCTGCCGCACCAGCTCGTCGAGGCGTTCAAGTCGACGCTGGAGGAGATCAGCCGCGCCGACCTGATCCTGCACGTCGTGGACGGCTCGCACCCCGACCCGGAGAGCCAGATCGCGGCGGTGCGCGAGGTGTTCCGCGAGATCGGCGCGCACGACGTCCGCGAGCTCGTCGTCGTCAACAAGGTCGACGACGCCGACGAGGTCGTCCTCGGCCGGCTCCGCAGGCGCGAGAAGCACTCGGTGTTCGTCTCCGCCAAGACCGGCGAGGGGCTCGGCGACCTGATCACCGCGCTCGAGCGGGACCTGCCGCGGCCGGAGATCGACGTCGTCGTGCTGCTGCCGTACGACCGCGGCGACCTCGTGTCACGGCTGCACGACGACGCCGACATCCTCGGCGAGGAGCACACCGGCGAGGGCACGCGCGTCACCGCGCGGGTCGGCCCCGAGCTCGCCGCCGACCTCGCGGCGTACACCGTGGCGTCGTCTAGCGGCTGACCGCGGCCAGCGCGTTGACAAGCCCGGCGCCGTAGAAGCTCGTACGGCCTCCCGCGCTCCGGCACGTGGCGGCGTAGTCGGCGGGGCGGCGCGAGTAGTCGACGCGCGGCGGGCTCGGGCACGACATCGGCGTCGCGGTGTCCACGAGGGCCTTCCGTACGGCCTCGGGGGACATCGTCAGGCCCGCCTTGTCGTCGGGGTCGGCCTTGCCGTACTTGCTGACGATGAGCGCCGCGACGCCCGCGACGTGCGGCGCGGCCATCGACGTGCCGGTGAGGTAGCGGTAGTAGCCGCACGACGAGCCCGCGCAGTACTGCACGACGCTGGGCGAGCGCGGGGCGCCGTTGGCGTCGATCGCGCCCTCCTCGCGGAGCAGTGCCTCGGGGTACGACGACAGCGTCTGGATGCTCCCGCCGCCCCCGCTGCCGTCGGCGAGCAGGCCGCTGCCGCCGGGCGCCGTGACGGTGATGTGCTCGAGGCCGTAGTCGGAGTAGTCGGCCTTGACCCGGTCGCGGCCGAGCGCGGAGACCTCGAGGACGTGGTCGAGCGTCGTCGGCAGGACCTCGCAGTCGGCGGTGACGCGGCGGCGGCGCGCCTCGCCCTCGGGGAAGTCGGGGCTGATCGTGTCGGTGCCGGGCGCGTCGAGGTCGAGGTGCTCGTTGCCGGCGGCGGCGACCATCGTGACGCCGTGCGAGTGGGCGTACTCGACGGCGCGGCGTACGCCCTCGATGAGCGCCTGCTGCTCGTACCGCTCGACGGCCGAGTCGTCCGGGCTGTTGGGGCAGTTGAACAGCCACGGGTCGACGAAGTAGCTCATGTTCGCGACGTCGACGCCGATGTCGGCGGCGTACACGAGCGCCTTGACCGTGGGCATGAGGAAGAACAGCCCCGAGTCCTGGCCTGCCCGCAGGTCGACGAGGCGTACGCCCGGCGCGACGCCGGCCATGCCGAAGCGGTCGGCCGCCGCGGCGATGGTGCCCGCGACGTGCGTGCCGTGGCCGCTCGGGTCGACCCCGACCGGGTCGGTGCAGTCCTTCTCCTCGCACGGGCCGTCGGCGCCGGGGTGGTCGACGACGAAGTTGCGGGAGAGCTTGGTGTCGTACGCCTTGCGCAGGTCGGGGTGGGTGCGGTCCACGCCGGTGTCGATGACCGCGACGAGCACGCGGCTGTCGCCCGCCTCGACGCGGCGCGCGTCCGGCGCCTTGATCATGTCCATGTCCCACTGGAGGTTCTCGAGCGGGTCCTGGCCGGAGTCCGTACGGCGCACGCCGTCGCCAGAGCCTGGCCTGCGGTTGGGCCCGTCGGGGGCGGGGGGCAGGCCGTTGGCGGGGTTCGTGACGACGCCGTGGATGCGGCCGTCCTTGCGGGCCCGCGCGACGAAGTCGCTGCCGGCCATGACGGTGTAGACGCCGACCTTCGGCTCCTCGCGCACGATCTCGCCGCCGGCGGCCGCGATCGCGAACGCCCCGTCGTTGGCGGTGATGCCGTCGCCGAGGACGACGTCGTACTCACGGTTGCGCGGGCCCTTGCCGACCGGCGTCGGGCGGACCGTGGGGGAGGCGGTGGCGCTGGGGGTCGTCGTCGTGGGGCTCGGCGTCGTGCTCGGCGTGGCCGTGGCGGTGGGGCGCGCGGCGGGCTCCGGGTCGTCGCGGAGGCGGGCGACGGCGACGCCGATCCCGATCGCGAGGACCAGCACGGTGAGGAGGGCGACGACCTGCGAGCGGCGCATGCCGCGAGCCTACGTCCGGCCGGTCACGGGAGGGTCGCGGCGCCGTTCGTCGCGGGCATGGTCACAGAGGGTGGTCTCGCGCCTAGTCCTGCTGGGGCATTTCGGGACCGGATAGGCGCGAACGCCTTCCCACGACGGTCACCGACGGTCAATGTCGGCAGGGACACGTTCGAACTTGAGAGATTGAGGCGAAAAAGATGCGCGCATCGGCCGGCACCACCACCCGTCGAGCGGGTGTGCTCATCGCGCTGAGTGGCGTCGTTCTCGCGGTCACCGCGAGCTTCGCCGGACCCGCGAGCGCGGGAGACCTCGAGTCGTGTGTCAGCACCCGGCCGACGCCGGGCAGCGAGAACACCGTGCTCTCCGTCGACCCCGCGTCGGACACGACGCCCGGCGGCAACATCGCGTACACGCTGGAGTACCCGGCGAACGGCAACGACACCGACACGTTCGAGGTCGAGGGCTGCGTGTTCGTCGACGGCGTCGCGGTGGGCACCTGGGGCCCCGAGTCGATCCTCAACGGCGTGGCGTACGACTTCGACTACGACATCCCCGCGGACGCGCCGGTCGGCTCGACCGTCTGCATCTCCGCGAAGACCACCGAGGGCCCGTCGGCCCCCGCGGCCAGCAACCGCAAGGCCGAGGAGTGCTTCACGGTGACCGAGCCCGTGGAGGAGCCGACCGAGGAGCCTTCGGAGGAGCCTTCCGAGGAGCCGTCGGAGGAGCCCAGCGAGGAGCCGTCGATCGAGCCCTCCGAGGAGCCCTCGATCAGCCCGACCGTCCTGGGCGTCAAGAAGACCCGCAAGCCCGCCGGCCCGGCCACGCTGCCCACCACCGGCGTCTCGACGACCGGCATCCTCGCCGCGCTCGGTGCCGGCCTGGTCATCGTCGGCGGGGCGCTCGTGCTCCGCGGCGGGACGTACCAGCGCCAGCACTAGGCCCTAGACGGCAGAACGGCCGCTCCCCTCCTGCGGGGGGCGGCCGTTCTGTCGTTCTGTCTCAGATCTTGCGCAGGACCGTGACGACGCGGCCCAGGACCGTCGCCTCGTCGCCGGGGATCGGGTCGTACGCGGGGTTGTGCGGCATCAGCCAGACGTGGCCGTCACGGCGCTTGTACGTCTTCACCGTCGCCTCGCCGTCGATCATCGCGGCGACGATGTCGCCGTTGTCGGCGGCGGGCTGCTGGCGTACGACCACCCAGTCGCCGTCGGCGATCGCGGCGTCGATCATCGAGTCGCCCACGACCTTGAGCAGGAACAGCGTCCCCTCGCCCACCAGCTCGCGGGGGAGCGGGAACACGTCCTCCACCGCTTCCTCGGCGAGCACGGGCCCGCCGGCGGCGATGCGGCCGACGACGGGGACGTACGTCGGGGCGGGGCGGGCGTCGTTCATCGCCGCCTCGTCGTGGGCGTTGGGCGCGAAGACCTCCACCGCGCGCGGCCGGTTGGGGTCGCGGCGCAGGAAGCCCTTCTTCTGCAGCGTCGAGAGCTGGTGGTGCACGCTGCTCGGGCTGGTCAGGCCCACCGCGTCGCCGATCTCGCGCACGCTCGGGGGGTAGCCGCGGCGCTCGACGGCGTCGCGGATGACCTCCAGCACCTTGCGCTGCCGCGCCGTCAGGCCGCTGGCGTCCGGCGGGCCGTCCGGGAAGTCGTGGACCTGGGCGTCGTCGTGCGCGTCGTAGTCCTCGGGGTCGGGCACGAGCGCTCCCTTCACTGGTGGTCTCCGAGGGAGACGGTAGCGGCGCCGGGCCGATCGTTCAAACACATGTTCGAACTTTTCTTGACTACATCTCCTCGTCTGGGGCATGCTGCGAACAGACGTTCGATCGAACACCCGTTCGTTTCTGTCACACCCGGGAGGCAGCATGACGGCCATGACCTTCGACACGCCGCTGCGGCCTTCTTCGTCCCCGTCCACGGAGCGCTCTCCGGAGCGGCTGCGCCTCACGAGGCGCGGTCGGCTGCTCCTGCTGCTGACGTTCGCCACGCTGCTGCTGGTGGCGTTCTCGCTCGGCCGCACGTCGGCCGACGCGGGCTCGTCGCCCGCCGTGCCCCGGCCCGTCACCGTCGTCCAGCCCGGGGAGACGTTGTGGGCGATCGCCCGCCGCGTGGCCCCCGGCACCGACCCTCGCGCCACCATCGCGCGCCTGACCGAGCTCAACGATCTTGGAGCGAGGCCCATCGTCGCGGGGCAGCGGCTCGTTCTGCCCCGCTGACGGCGCCGGCCCTACACGGCGCCTGGACCGGCCGCCTCCCGCCCGGGGCGGCCGGTCGCCGTGCGTTCGGGGTCTTTCGTGCGTGCCGCACGTTCGCCCGGCTTGCGCCCTCTGCGGTGCAGCGTTTCGTCGAGGGAACGCCGCACTGTCAGCCTTTCGTCTCCGAAACGCTGCACGCCGGCGTCGTTGGGGCCGCGGGTCAGCCCCCGATCAGCTGCGCGCGGGCGTCCCTGACCGTGAGGGTGCGGGTGGCGGCGGGTCCCGTGACACCGTCGCCGGGGATGTCCAGCGGTCCCACCGGCCCGTAGCCGACGTCGAACGTGTACGTCCCGCTCCACTGTGCGCTCAGCGTGACGGTCGCCGTTCGGGCGGAGTCGTACACGTGGGCGACGCGGTCGTCGCAGCGTTCCGTCGCCTCACCGCCGTCGTACGCGCCGCCCGGGCGGGTGGTCTCGCAGCGCGCGCCGTCGCCGAACGTCCAGACGTAGCGGCCGGCTGTGATGTCCATCTCGAGCCGTGCGGGGCCCGCGGCGGTATCGACGTCGAGCGTGGCCGTGTCAGTCGTCTCGCCGCCCGCGGCGAAGTACGCGGGCAGCCCGGTGACGGCACGTTCGGCCGGCTGAATTGTGATCGTCGCCGTCGGCGGCCGAAGGTCCTTCAGGTACCGGTCCATGTCCTGCGAGAGGTCGGCGGCCGTGACGATGCGGCGGGTCGCGCTCAGGCAGATCGAGTCGACGTACGCCGGGTTCGCGTCCGTGGGGCGTTGCAGGTAGATGCGGAACGTCGTGCCGTCCGGGCACTCGGCGGGGTTGCAGTGCACGAACGAGTCGCTGTCGTGCTCGTTCAGGTCGCAGTCGACGATGAGAGTCCAGTCGCACCCCTCGCACCCACCACTCCGCGCGACGGCCCGGTTGGCAGCCTCCGACCCCGGCACGATGATCGCGCCTTGAAAGCGTGAGTCGGTGGTCGCGACCGTGCCAGACGTGCACTCAAGGACGTTTCCCCGGCACGGCTTCGGGGACTGCGTGGCAATCGCAGGAGCGATCCCCGACGCGACAGTGAGAACCATCGCGGCTACGGCAACCCTCACGTCATCACGTCCGAACGGTCTAGTAGCCAGGCAGTGCCCCCGCGTTGAAGGTGTGCCGAGTAGCGAGCCTTCGATGCTGGATACGCCTTGACCACCGAGTCGTCAGCGCGGCGCTCGTGCCCGGCGGATTGGGCTACGGAGTAGGTAACGGAGGCACCTGCGTCACCAACCTGCTGAATCTCGATGTCAGCGACGGTGTAGCGGTAATCGAGGTAGTGGTTGTCGCGAGCTAACTCGCTCATGACACCGAGGATCTTCCGGCATTCGCACGTCGTCGCGACCAGAGGCCCAAGCAGTTCCTCGGCACGCGAGGGCTGACGTAACGCCGCGTTCAACGCGGCGAAGTACGTTTCGATCGCTGTGCGCACCTGCTGTCGGTCATCGGGATGCCGCTTCGCGGTCGGGGAGGGCGTCGCAGACGGCGTCGAGGCGCTCGGCGAGACCGACGGGAGCGTTCCGGCCTTGGGGTCGGAGCACGCGACGGTGGCGCTCAGTACGAGCGCGGCGAGAAGAGCGTGCCCCCGTGTCACGGTCGACAGGATAAGGACATAACCGGCGCCGTTGAAGACGTCACCCGCGTTGTCCACAGAATCTGTGGACAGAGCGGGGGATGAACCCCCGGGTCGCGACCGGGGCGATGTCGTTCTGTGACGGTCCACCGCACGTGCTCACGCGTGCTGATCTTCAACAGAACGGACGCGGCGCCAAGCCGCCACGCCGAGCCGACGACCCGGCCTCAGTACCCCAGCGCCGCCGGCCCCGTGCCCCCGCCAAGCAGCTCGCCCCGCGAGTGCCGGATCGTCACGCTCATCCGCGGCCCTACCGGCTTCGCCGTCTTCGGTACGCAGTGCTCCCAGTCGTGCTGGCACGCGCCGCCCATCACGACGAGGTCCCCGCACCCCGGCTCCAACGTCAGCACGATCCGCCCGCCACCGCGCGGCCGCAGCTGAAAGCGTCGCCGGGCACCCAAAGAGACGGTCGCAACCAGGGGCCGACGATGCGTACGCCCGTTCCTGTCCGGATGCCACGCCACGCTGTCGCGACCGTCGCGGTAGAGGTTGACCCAGACCCGGTCGAAGCTGACGCCGTAACGCGCCGACAAGTCGGAGCACATCAACGGCAGCGCCGGCGGAGTCCCCGCGGCAGCAGCCGAGACGGGCCACCCCGCCGTCAGCCGCGGCTCGAGCACCCGCCCCTCGTACATGCGCCGCGTTCGCTGCTCCCACCGCCCGCTCTCCAGCAGCTCCGCGAACAGCGCGTCGTGCCCGCGCAGCCATCCCGGGCAGTAGTCGACCCACGACGTCTCGTCGAGGGCGTGCCGGACGAGCCCGTCGTACGACACGTCGATGCCCGTCGGCGTGTCGAGGTCGAGCAGCGACGGCTGCCAGGCGAGCTCCGGCTCCACCCACACATGGTAGGCACCTGGGTGCGACAGATTCTCGCCGCCTCCCACGAAACGACCCGAAGCGCGCGTACGGTCGCCCCGCCGCGGAAACGAGGGAGCGCCGATGCCGCACACCGGACCAGAGACCCCCGACTTCCCCGTCGTCCCGCTCGACGGCGTGACCGAGCTACGGATACACGGCGTCTCGGGGACGCCGGTCGAGTCGATGCTCCAGGACCCGCACCCCGTGCAGGTCTGGGGCGACAAGACCGCCGGCTTCTACCGCCGCCCCGAAGACACACCAGGCAGCACCGACCACCTCGAGGCGTACTCCTGGGGCCGCCTCACCTCGGGCGCGTCGGCGCGTGCGGGGTGGCTGCTGCTCCTGCCGTTCATGCTCGTCAACGTCGCCTCGTGGGCCCACCCCGCCCGACGCGGCGACCGCAGCCACGCCGTCGGCACGATGAGCGGCGCCGTCCGCGTCGCGGCGCTGACGCTGACGGCGACGATGATCCTCGCGGCGGCGTTCCTCGGCATGGACATCCTGGCTTGGCAGTGCGGCGGTGACGAGGTCCGCTGCGGCGCGAAGCACTGGTACACGAGCTTCATGGCCGAGGGCGCGTTCGAACGCCCCGGCGTCCGCATCGCGACCGGCGCCGCCGTCCCCGTCGGCCTGGTCCTGCTGTTCTGGTACCTCTCCAACAAGACCGCCAAGAAGTACGAGGAGATGTGCAGCGACTGGGGCTCGCGCCAGACCAAGCCGGACCCCGACCCCAGCCTGCCGCGCGGCGTCTGGGACATGTCGCACCCCGGTTTCTGGCTCGGCGGGGGGCCGCTGCGCCGGCTGCGCAGCCTGCACCTCGCCGCGGCGTTCGCGCTGGTGGCGGCGCTGGTCGCGTACGCCACCGGCAGCGCGATCCCCGGCGCGTCCGACGCCGTCGGGGCGACGCTCACGGCCGTCGCCGTCGCGCTGCTGCTGGTCATCGCCGCGATGCTCGCCTCGCCGCTGTCGGGGCGGCGCCGCGAGCTCATCGAGGACCGCACGCCCAATCCGCTGTACGTCACGACGGTCCGGCTCGCGCCGTATGTCGCCGGCGGCGTCCTCCTCGCCGCGCTCGCGTACGCCGTCCTCGCCCCCGAGACCGCCCGCGACGCCGACGCGCTCCCCGGCCTGCGCGGCGCCAAGCACTGGATCCTCGCCGCCCAGGCATCGGCCCTCACGCTGCTGCTGTTCGCCAACGTCGCCGCCCTCCGCGGCCGCGACCCGTCCAAGCCCGAGGCGGCTGCGGGGCTGCTGCTCAAGGGCTTCGCGGCGCCGTTCGTCGCGCTGCTCGGGGTCGTCGTCGCGAGCGGGTTCGCATCCGGCGTGACGATCCACCTCGCCGATTTCCTCGGCTGCCCGGGGGAGTGCGGCGACCCCGACAAGGTGGAGTTCGTGCTGCCGTCGGAGTACCTCCGTACGGCGCGCGGCTTCTTCGCCGCCGGCGTCGCGCTGATCGTCATCGGGCCGTGGTTCTGGTTCGTGGTGCGCAAGAGGCGGCTGCGTACGGCGCAGGCGAACCTCGTCACCGAGTACCCCGGCTTCGACGACCCCGCGCGCCGCCGCGCGATCGCGTCGACGCAGGCCACCGCCGCGTTGTCCGACGACGGCGCGTGGCCGCTCGCCGCGCTCGTCGTGGCGGGCGTCGCGGGCGGGTTCGCGCTCGAGGTGTTCGGCGGCAGCAGGATCGAGTCGCCGGCGACGACGGCGGGCCGCTGGATGGTGGGCGCGTTCGCGCTGGGCCTGGTGGCGGTGGGGCGGCTCGCGTACAAGAACGAGGGCACCCGCCGTACGGTCGGCATCCTCTGGGACCTGGGGACGTTCTGGCCGCGCGCGGCGCATCCGTTCGCTCCGCCGTGCTACTGCGAGCGCACGGTGCCGGAGTTCACGCAGCGCATCGACCAGCTCCGCGGCAAGCGGCGCGGCACCGGCCGCGGCGTCGTCGTCTCCGCGCACAGCCAGGGCACCGTCATCGGCCTGGCAGCGCTGCTGCAGCTGCGGCGCGACCGTGACGAGGTGGCGCTGCTGACGTACGGCTCGCCGCTGCACCGCCTCTACGCCAGGGCGTTCCCGCACTTCTTCGGGCTGCCGGTGCTCGACTGGACGCGGCAGGCGTACGGCGGCCGGTGGGTCAACCTCTACCGCCGCAGCGACCCGATCGGCGGGCCTGTCACCTGCGCCGACTCCGACGTGCCCGCGGATGCCGTACGCCCCGACCGGCGGCTGCACGACCCGGCGTTCGCGCGGCCGGAGTACGCCTTCACGGACCCGGTCACGCGCGGGCACAGCGGCTACTTCGCGGACGCGGCGTTCGACGCGAGCGTCGGCGCGCTCGCGGCGGAGGTGCGCGGCGGGTAGCGTCCAGCCACCATGCGCTGCCCCTTCTGCCGTCACCCCGACAGCCGCGTCGTCGACTCCCGCGAGGCCGACGAGGGCACGTCGATCCGCCGCCGCCGCGAGTGCCCCGAGTGCACGCGGCGGTTCACGACCATGGAGACAGCCAGCCTCGTCGTCGTGAAGCGCAACGGCACCAAGGAGCCGTTCAGCCGCGCGAAGGTCGTCAGCGGCGTACGCCGCGCCTGCAAGGGCCGCCCCGTCGACGACGACCAGCTCGCGGCGCTCGCGCAGGACGTCGAGGACCACGTACGGTCCGCCGGCGCCGCCGAGGTCACCAGCCAGGACGTGGGGCTCGCGATCCTCGGGCCGCTGCGCGAGCTGGACGAGGTGGCGTACCTCCGCTTCGCCTCCGTCTACCGCGGCTTCGACACGCTCGCCGACTTCGAGCGCGAGGTCGCCGGGCTCAAGTCGACGAAGGCGGACAACGGCGACGACGCCGGAGCGGGCCCTCGCTAGAGAGCCCGCTCCGGGAACGCCGCGTCCGTCGTTACCCGCCCAGCGCGCTCGCCAGGTTGACGATGCCGGCGCCGTTGCAGCGGCCGTCGCCCTGCGCGGAGCTCGTCAGCAGGGTGCGCGTCTGCGCGTTGCCGAGGCCCTTCTCGGACATGACCAGCGCGGCGACGCCGGAGACGTGCGGGGTGGCCATCGAGGTGCCGCTGATGACGCCGTACGTGTTCCCGGGGAACGTCGACCACACGTCCTCGCCCGGCGCGGCGATCTCGACGTCGGCGTTGCAGGTCGAGAAGTCCGACTTGGCACCGTTCGCGCTCACCGAGCTCACCGAGACGACGTCGCGGTGGTACGCGGGCCAGTTCTTCGTGTCGTCGTAGTCGTTGCCGGCAGCGGCGATCAGCAGCGCGCCGGCGGCGTACGCCTCGGTCAGCTCGCGGTCGAGCGCGCTGTCCTGCGGGCCGCCGATGCTCATGCTGATGACCTTGGCGCCGCCGCGGGTGTGCAGCCAGTGGATGCCCGCGACGATGTCGGCGTAGAAGCCCTGGCCGGCCGCGTCGAGGCCCTTGAAGACGGCGAGCTCGGCGTTCGGGGCGACGCCGGCGACGCCGATTCCGTTGTTCGCGATCGCGGCGACCGTGCCGGCGACGTGCGTGCCGTGCACGTTGTCCTCGGAGCAGGTGCCCTCGGTGACGATGCCGAGCGCGGTGTTCGCGGTCGCGCAGCCCTGGACCTTGCCGAGCAGGTCGACGTGCGTACGGTCGATGCCGGTGTCGAGGATGCCGACGCGCGTGCCGCCCGACGAGGGGAAGCTGCCGGCGCCGAACGCCGTCGTCCAGCCCTCCGGCGCGTCGACGTCGACGTCGGCGACGCCGCGGACGAGGCTGCCGGTCACGGCCTGGCCGGTGTTGTGCAGTCCCCACTCGTCCTTGACCAGGGTGTCGTTCGGCGTGCTCGTGAGGCTCATCCGCCAGTTCGGGTGCGCGTACTCGACGCCGGAGAGGGCGGCGTACGCGCGGCTCGCCGCGGCCGGCGACAGGCCGGACGGCAGCCGTACGACGTCGACGTCGCCGCCGACGGTGTTCGCGACGTGGGCACCGACGCGGGCGTGCGCGGCCGCACGCTGGGCGGGCGTCGCGGCGTCGCCGAAGCCGACGAGCAGCGACGTCGGGTGGTGCTCCGGCATCGCCGAGACGGGGGCGGCGGACGCGCCGGCGGCGGCGGTGGCCGGCAGCGCGAGCGCGGCGGTGGCCGCGAGCGAGGTCAGGAGACGCGTTCCGGTGGGCACTGGCACTCCTCTGGTGGATCGGTGCTGAGCTTCGGGAAACCGGACGAACCCGGCATCTTGTCCAACGCCGCCCGCGCAGCGGGTCATCGCAACCTCGGGTCGAGGGGAGGGTTGCCCCGGGGCGACCGGACTGCCGCGCCCGCCGCGGCTTGGCGGGGCGCTTGCAAAATCACGCGCCCGCGCGGCCCGAAACTTTCCGCGAGTCGCTTGCGCCCCCGTCCGCCTGGTGCCAGAGTCCCCTACTGCATCTAGTGCTTACACCACTGTGATTCATCCACATGTAGTGCACAGGATGCGCACAGCTTGTCCACCGATCTGCCCGGGTTGTCCACCGCCCGGTCCACAGGCCAGCGGGCGCAGAAAACTTGTCACACCCCTGATCCAGACTTCCGGACAGGACGAAATCGCCGCCGCGCGGCGTTGCAGAGAGGGATGGATGGCATGACGGAGACGGCGAACGGCGCACCCGCGAAGACCTCGAAGAAGGCCGCGGGGCTCCGTCTGCAGCGCGTGTTCACGACCGAGGGCGTGCACCCGTACGACCAGGTCGAGTGGGAACGCCGCGACGTCGTCATGACCAACTGGCGCGACGGCTCCGTCAACTTCGAGCAGCGCGGCGTGGAGTTCCCGTCGTCCTGGTCGGTCAACGCCACCAACATCGTCACGACCAAGTACTTCCGCGGCGCCGTCGGCACCGAGCAGCGCGAGTGGTCGCTCAAGCAGGTCGTCGACCGCGTGGTGGACACCTACACGAAGGCCGGCGTCGACAACGGCTACTTCGCCACCCCGGCCGACGCGGAGATCTTCGAGCACGAGCTCAAGCACATGCTCGTGCACCAGGTGTTCAGCTTCAACAGCCCCGTCTGGTTCAACGTCGGCACCACCGCACCGCAGCAGGTCTCAGCCTGTTTCATCCTCTCCGTCGACGACCAGATGGACTCCATCCTCAACTGGTACAAGGAGGAGGGGATCATCTTCAAGGGCGGCTCCGGCGCCGGCCTCAACCTCTCCCGCATCCGTTCGTCCAAGGAGCTGCTGTCCTCCGGCGGCACGGCGAGCGGCCCGGTGTCGTTCATGCGCGGCGCCGACGCCTCCGCCGGCACCATCAAGAGCGGCGGCGCCACCCGGCGCGCGGCGAAGATGGTCATCCTCGACGTCGACCACCCCGACATCGAGGAGTTCATCGAGACCAAGGCGCGCGAGGAGGACAAGATCCGCGTCCTGCGCGACGCCGGGTTCGACATGGACCTCGGCGGCCGCGACATCGTCAGCGTCCAGTACCAGAACGCCAACAACTCCGTCCGCGTCACCGACGAGTTCATGCGCGCCGTCGAGGCCGGCACCGAGTTCGGGCTCAAGGCGCGCAAGACCGGCGAGGTCATCGAGACCGTCGACGCCAAGACGCTGTACCGCAAGATCGCGACCGCCGCGTGGGAGTGTGCCGACCCCGGCATCCAGTACGACGACACCATCAACGACTGGCACACCTGCCCCGAGACCGGCCGCATCACCGCGTCCAACCCGTGCAGCGAGTACATGCACCTCGACAACTCCTCGTGCAACCTCGCCTCGCTCAACCTCATGAAGTTCCTGCGCGAGGACGGCACGTTCGACGCCAAGACGTTCGCCAAGGTCGTCGAGTTCGTCATCACGGCGATGGACATCTCGATCTGCTTCGCCGACTTCCCGACGCAGGCGATCGGCGAGACCACGCGCGCGTACCGCCAGCTCGGCATCGGCTACGCCAACCTCGGCGCCCTGCTCATGGCCAACGGCCTGCCGTACGACTCCGACGCCGGCCGCTCCATGGCGGGCGCGATCACCTCGCTCATGCAGGCGACGGCGTACAAGCGCTCCGCCGAGCTCGCCGGCATCGTCGGGCCGTACGACGGCTACGCCCGCAACGCCGACGCCCACCAGCGCGTCATCCGCAAGCACGCCGCGGCCAACGACTCGCTGCGGCCGTTCGGCGCCGACGACGCGCGGATCCTGCACGAGGCGACGCGCGCGTGGCAGGAGTGCCAGAAGACCGGCCTCGCCTCCGGCTACCGCAACAGCCAGGCGTCGGTCATCGCGCCCACCGGCACCATCGGCCTGATGATGGACTGCGACACCACCGGCCTCGAGCCCGACCTCGCGCTCGTCAAGAACAAGAAGCTCGTCGGCGGCGCGTCGATGAAGATCGTCAACAACACCGTCCCCGCCGCCCTGCGCAAGCTCGGCTACGACGAGGAGATCGTCGAGGCGATCGTCGAGTACGTCGCCGAGCACGGCCACGTCGTCGACGCGCCCGGCCTGCGCCCCGAGCACTACGCGGTGTTCGACTGCGCGATGGGGGAGCGGTCCATCTCGTGGATGGGCCACATCCGGATGATGGCCGCGATCCAGCCGTTCATCTCCGGTGCCCTCTCCAAGACCGTCAACCTGCCCGAGTCGGCGACCGTCGAGGACATCGAGAAGGCGTACTTCGAGGGCTGGAAGCTCGGCCTCAAGGCGATCGCCGTCTACCGCAACAACTGCAAGGTCGGGCAGCCGCTGTCCGACATGAACGACACCAAGAAGGCCGCGGCGGCGCAGACTGCCGCCATGGAGCCGCACGAGCACCGGCCCGTCCGCAAGCGCCTGCCGCGCAAGCGCCCGTCGCAGACGGTGTCGTTCTCCGTCGCCGGCGCCGAGGGCTACATGACGGCGGGCTCGTACCCCGACGACGGCCTCGGCGAAGTGTTCATCAAGATGTCCAAGCAGGGCTCGACCCTGGCCGGCGTCATGGACGCGTTCTCCGTCGCGATCTCCATCGGCCTGCAGTACGGCGTGCCGCTCGAGGCGTTCGTGTCGAAGTTCGCCAACATGCGCTTCGAGCCGGCCGGCATGACCGACGACCCCGACGTGCGGATGGCCCAGTCCGTCATGGACTACATCTTCCGGCGGCTGGCGCTCGACTACCTGCCGTACGAGCAGCGGGCCGAGCTCGGCATCTTCACGGCGGAGGAGCGCGCCGCGTCCGTGGCGTCGTCGTACGGCTCCACGCCCGCCGACGTGGCCGAGGTCGACGTCGAGGGCCTGGCGCAGAGCGTTCCGCTGGAGCACGACGTCGCGCCCGCGCCCCAGACGTCCCCGTCGGGCGGGGGCGGCCTGGACGTGTCCGCCCAGACCGCGCAGGACGCCCCCCTGTGCCTCAACTGCGGCATCAAGATGCGCCCCGCGGGCTCCTGCTACGTCTGCGAGTCCTGCGGCAGCACGAGTGGTTGTAGTTAGGAGGCCAGGCTATGGCGAAGAACACCGGTAAAGGACACCGGGTCGGTGCCGTGAAGAACCGGTCGGAGTTCAAGAACCCGAGCGGCGGCTACACGAAGCGCGACACGACGACGGGGAAGTTCCTCAACAACAGCGCCAACCCACACAAGGGCGTCCGCGACGAGAAGTAGCGCCGCGACCGGGTCTGACCGGCCCGCCTTAGCGCAGTGGCAGGCGTATCTCGCGACGCGCCGCGGGGACGTCGTGCGGGGTCCGCGGCTGTGCGGACATCGATGCCTTCTCCGCGTACATCGCCGCGTCCGCGCGGCCAAGCAGCTCGTACGCGAAGTCACCCGGCTGACCCAGCGCCAGCCCGACGCTCGCCCGGCACCGCACCGGCCCGGCGGTCGTCGCGTACGGCTCCGCGCAGCGCCGCGCCACCCGTTCCGCGATCTCCGACAGCAGCCCAGGGTCCGGCACCTTCTCGAACAGCACCGCGAACTCGTCCCCGCCGATCCGCGCCACCAGGTCGCCGAGCCGCACCGACTCCCGCAGCCGCGCGGCCGTCCCGACCAGCACCTCGTCGCCGACCACGTGGCCGTACCGGTCGTTCACGGCCTTGAAGTCGTCGAGGTCCACGACGAGCAGCGACGGCTCATGCACAGCGCGCCGCGACGACGCCAGGCACGCCTCCAGCCGCTCCGACAGCAGGCACCGGTTGGCGACCTCGGTGAGCGGGTCGTGCGTCGCGACGTACGCGAGGTCGCGGCACAGCCTCGCCATCTCCAAGTACGACACCACCTGCTGCGCGAGGTCGCCGATCCGCGCCCGCTGCACCCGGTCCAGCGTGCCGACCCGGGTGTCGAAGACGCACAGCGCGCCCACCGTCGTCCCACCGATCCGCAACGGCGTCGCGTAGTACAGCCGCACCGCCTCCGGCCCGGTCGTGTTCGGGTTCCCCGCGTACCGCGGCTCGCGGCTGGCGTCCGCGCAGTACACGGCACGCTCGCCCTCCACGACCTGCAGGCACATGCTGTCCCGCGCGGCCGAGTGCACGAGCGGCGGCCCGCCGGCGCTCGCCACGCGGTGCTGCAGCGTGTCGTCGAGCAGGTGGATCGCGGCCATCGGGAGCCCGTACGGCTGCACCCCGACATGCGCGGCGAGGCGCGCGACGCGCCGCAGCTCGGGTGACGGCAGGCCGGCGGTCGCGCCGAGCCGCGTCAGGGCGGCGGTACGGGACGCGGGCACGCGTCGTTCGACTGCCATGGAGAGCCTCCGGGTCAGGGAAGGTGCCGTGGACGCGTCCAGCGTGGCAGGCGCCCGCCGCCCCCGCCGGGTGAATCCGAAACAACTTGTGGGCAACCACGGATGAACGACGTGCCGGTCGCTCCACGACATGAGACGCGGGCGTGGCTGCGGGGGCGTGATGCCGTCCTGGCGCCGAACGTGTTCCCGCGGACTCGCCGAAGGCGGACCGGCGCAACCGCGCCGCGTTCGTCGCGATGACCCGCGCCCGCGACACCCTCTGGATGGGCCCGCGTGAACGGCCGCTGAGGTCGCGCGCGACAAACTTGTCACGCCCCCTTCGTACAGTCGTGCGCAGACGAGGGGACGGACACATGACGACGACCGAGACGACGGAGACCGCCGCGCTGGCGGCATTGCGGGCGGCCCTGGGGCCGGAGGCGCGGTTCCGGCCCGGTCGTCCCCGTCGCGCTGGCCAGGACGAAGGGGTAGCCGTGGGACTTTCCTCGGGTGGCGTCGCCGTCGTCGCGTTGACGACGCGCATCGTCCCTCGGATGTCCCGCCGCTCAGCGGTCGCGATCTCGCCGCGCTACGCCGCAGCGTCGACGTCGGCACTCTTGCCGGCCGCGCTGCGCGCGATGTCGCGGAGAGCGCCGGTATCGCACTGGACGAGGCGGAGCGGGTGCTGCGTCTGCTCGACCGGGCGACGGCGGTCGCGCTGGCCGTCGAGACGTTCGAGCAGTCGGGGATCTGGACGCTGACCATCGCCGACGCCGGATACCCATCGGCGCTCGGCGAGCGGCTCGGCGACGCCGCGCCGCCGGTCTTGCACGGCGCCGGCCCGGTCGCGGCCCTGACGGTCCCCCAGGTCGGCGTCGTCGGCTCGCGCAATGTCTCACCCGAGGCGGCCGGCGTCGCCACCGCTGCCGGTCGCGAGGCCGCCGCGCGGGGCGCCGGTGTTGTCTCCGGCTCGGCGCGCGGCGTCGACGCGCTCGCGATGGAGGCGGTGCGCGCCGCCGGCGGCCATGCGGTCGGGATCCTCGCCGACTCTCTGACCCGCACGGTCAGGTCGGCCGAGCTGCGGCGAGCCAACCTCGAGGAGACCCTGACGCTGGTGACGCCGTACGCCCCCGGCGCGGGCTTCTCCGCGGGGTTCGCCATGGGGCGCAACAAGATCATCTACGCGCTCGCGGCGTCGGTGCTCGTCGTCACGACCGACCTCGACAGCGGCGGGACGTGGGCCGGTGCCACCGAGGCGCTCGCGCACGGCTACGCCGACGTCGCGGTGTGGGCCGGCGCCGGTGCGGGCCCGGGCAACGCCGCCCTGGCCGAGCGCGGTGCGCGGGCGATCCACGACGTGGCCGACCTGTTCGACGCTCCCGTACGCCCCCCGGGCAGGCGCGACCCCGGCGACGACCAGCTCTCGTTCGCGGTCTGACGCGGCGCGTGTCGCTGCCGAGGGCGCGGCGCGGCGACCGGCACAATGAAACGAGGCCCCTCCGGGTATGAGCCGGAGGGGCCTCGCCGATCCCGCGGCACCGGCTGCCGATCGCTCGGCCGCCTTAGCTACGAGACCCGTCAGCGGTTGCTGAGACCCGTCCGCCAGGCCGGTTGCCCGACCTGTCTTCCGTGTCCGGAGTCTCCTCCGGACCGGTCCTGCCCGCCGCTGGCGTGTGCAAGTTGTACGCCCGCCGAAGGGGCCGCGACAAGACATTCCGGCAAGAAAAACGAGGAACTTTCCGGCGTCCACAGGATGTCCACCGAACGCGGCCAGTTGTCCACCGGAAGACGACGTTTTCCACCGCGACGTCCACAGAGAACGGCTCAGCGCACGAGCCCGTCGAGCAACCGGTGGAGGCCCCACAGGTACTGCTCGGTCCCGACGTACGACGCCATGGTCTCCGCCGCCGCGGTCGCCCGCGGGTACGACGCAGCCGGCATCGATGTGAAGACCACGGACCGCGCCGCCACCCGCTCCGCCTCCGGCGGCAGCCGCCCCGGATGCCCCGCCTCGGCCACCTCGAGAGCGAGCGAGCCGAAGACGTACACGATGAGCGCGTACGCCGCCCGCGCCGCGTCCTCGGCATCGAGCCCGGCCTCGGCGAGCAGCGAGAGCAGGTGCTCGTTCAGCGTCAGCGCGTGCGGCCCGTCCATGGGCCCGCCGATCATCAGCGCGACCGCGCCGGGATGCGCGGTGAGCCGCGACCGCAGGTCCAGCGCGAGCGCCTCGACGCGCTGCCGCCACGGCTGCGTACGGTCGGCGAACACGTCCCGATCGACGTCGCCGAGCAGCCGCTCGACCAGCGCGCGGACGACGGCTCTCTTGTCGGGGAAGTACGTGTAGACGGCGTTCGGCGCGACACCGACGCGCGCGGCGATGCCGCGGATCGACGCCGCCGCGACCCCGCCCTCGTCGAGCAGGGCGAGCGTCGCGTCGAGGATCGCGTCCTCGCTCAGCGCCCGCTTGGGACCGGGCCGTGCCGTTGCCTGGGACAAGTGGTGACCTTCGTCCGTAGACCGGTGCTCCGCCGCCGAGAATTCTGTACACCGTACAACACTCCCCGACAGGAAGAAGCCGCCCCCATGAGCCCCACCAGCACGGGCGGCGGTCTCCGTCGCGTGACCGGACTGCTGTTCGTCGTCGGCGCCGTCGCATTCGCCGCGGCGGCGACGGTGCTGTCCTCGACGTTCGACTGGCCGGACATCCTCCGCGAGCCCGCGAACGTCGTCCTCCCCGCGTTCGACGAGGGCGGCACCAGCCTCGTCTGGACGTGGTTCGCCACGGCGTGGACGTACGCCGTCATCGCCGTCCCCATCCTCCTGCTGCCCGCCGCGCTCGGCCGCCGCGACGACCCCGCGCTGCGCGTCGCGACGGGCCTCGGCGCGGCGTCGGTGCTGCTCTCGCTGATCGGGTTCCTGCGCTGGGTGTTCGTCGTGCCCGCGCTGGCGCGGTCGTACGTCGACGGCGACGCGACGGCGCGTGCCGCGATCGACGCGGCGTGGACGGCGCAGCACCAGTACGGCGGCGCGCTGCTCGGCGAGCACCTCGGCCAGCTGCTCGTCGTCGTCTGGTCGGTCACGGTCAGCGTCGTCATCTGGCGCAGCCGCGTCCTGCCGCGCTGGCTCGGCGCGACGGGCATCGTCGTCAGCGCGTTCTACCTGATGAACCAGGGCGACATCCTCGCCACCGCGATCCCGGACTTCCCGGTCTGGGAGCCGGCCGGGCTGATCGGCAGCACCGGCTGGGGCCTCTGGGTCGCGGCCCTCGGCGTCGCGCTCGTCCGGCAGTCGGCGCGTACGCGTGCCATCGATCTCACCGACGAGGCCGCGCCCGCCGCGGCGCTGACCGGTACCCGCGCGTGACCGCGCCGCGGCACGTCGTCTTCGGTACGGGACCGATCGGCCTGGCGACGTACGCCGCCCTGCGCCGGCGCGGTGAGACGGTCCGGCTGGTCAACCGCTCGGGCAGCGCGCGGGTGCCCGGCGACGTCGAGGTTGTCGCGGGGGACGCGACCGATCCGGCGTTCACGACGGCTGTCGCCGCGGGGGCGGCGGTCGTCTACCAGGCACTGAACCCGAAGTACCACGAGTGGACGGAGCTGTTCCCCAAGCTCCAGGCCGGCGTCCTCGCCGCCGCCGAGGCGAACGGCGCCCGCCTCGTCAGCATGGAGAACGTCTACCTCTACGGCCGCCCGGCCGGCCGCGTCCTCACCGAGGACTGCACGCACGACGCGCACACGAAGAAAGGACGGCTGCGCGGGCAGATGTCCCGCGACCTGCTCGCCGCCCACGACGCGGGGCGGGTGGAGGTCGCGGTCGGCCGCGCGTCCGACTACTTCGGCGCCGGCAGCGGCACGCAGTCGAACCTCGGCGACCTCGTGTTCCCGCGGGCGCTGGCAGGCAAGACGGCGACGGTGCTCGGTGCCGCGGACCAGCCGCACACGTACACCTACATCCCGGACATCGGCGAGGGGCTGGCCGCGCTCGGCGAGCACCCCGACGCGCCGGGGCACGCGTGGCACCTGCCGAACGACCCCGACACCCGCACCACCAGGCAGCTCGTCGACGCCGTGTACCGCCTCGCGGGGCAGGACAGGACGAGGCTCCGTACGGTGCCGACGCTCGTCCTGCGCGCGTTCGCGCTCGTCAACCCGACCGTGCGCGAGCTGCTCGAGATGCGCTACCAGTTCGCGGAGCCGTTCGTCGTCGACAGCACGCGCATCGCCGGCAAGCTCGGGGTGCGCGCGACGCCGATCGACGACGCGCTGGGGGAGACGCTCGCGAGCTACCGGCGGCGCTGATGGCGCGCGGCGGCGGCGAGACCGTCGAGGATCAGCCCGAGGCCGTACTCGAACTCGTCGCCGTAGCTGTACCCGGGCTGCAGCACGTGCTCGACGGTCAGCTCGACGAGATGCGGATACTCCTCGGCCGAGAAGCCCTTCATGATCGTGTCGACGACGTCGGTGAGGTCGCTGCTGTCGTCGAACGGCAGGTTCACCTCCTGGAGCACGAAGCCGTACAGATAGCTGTCGATGAGCGAGAACGCGTGCGCGGCCATCGGCACGGAGAACCCCGCGGCGCGGCACGACCCGAGGACCGCGTCGTGGTGGCGGAGGGTGCGGGGGCCGGGGGACGTACGCGACTCCATGAGGCTGATCGCCCACGGGTGACGCGTCAGCGCGGCGCGTGCGGACCGTGCCCGCGCCAGCATCGCGGGCTTCCACTTGGCGCCCTCGGCGGGCAGCTCGATCTCGCTGAACACCAGGTCGACCATCCCGTCGAGGATGTCGTCCTTGCTCGCGACGTGGTGGTAGAGCGACATCGCCTCGATGCCGAGCTCCTGCGCGAGCCTGCGCATGGTCAGCGCGCCGATGCCCTCGGCGTCCGCGACCGCGACCGCGGTCTGCAACGCCCGCTCCCTCGTGAGGGGCGGCCGCACCTTCTTCTTCTCGGCCACGCGGGTCCTTCCGGGGCTCGGCTGTTGACAACCTTACAACGTATGGCTACGTTCGACGCAATCCCCTTACGACGTAAGGTTCTTGCGGGCGGGCGGGGCTCCGAGTCAGAGGACACGACATGACGGCACACACCACCACCCCTCCGCGTACGACCCCGGCGGCGCAGGCGACGCGGCGGATGCGCGCGATCGTCCAGCGCGCGTACGGCACCGCCGACACGCTGAGCCTGGCCGAGGTCGACCGGCCCACGGTCGGCGCGGGCGAGGTGCTCGTCGAGGTCCGCGCCGCGGCTCTCGACCGCGGCACGTGGCACTTCATGGCGGGGGAGCCGTACGCGATCCGCCTCGTCTCCGGCCTCCGCGCGCCGAAGAACCCGGTGCTGGGCCGCGACCTCGCCGGCGTCGTCGTGGAGGTCGGCGCGGGCGTCACGCGGTTCCGCGCGGGTGACGAGGTGTTCGGGATCGGCGGCGGCGCGTTCGCCGAGTACGCCGTCGCGCCCGAGGCCAAGCTCATGCCCAAGCCGGCGAACCTCACGTTCGAGCAGGCCGCGGCGCTGCCGATCTCCGGCCTCACCGCGCTGCGCGGCGTCGTCGACGTCGGCCGCGTCCAGCCCGGACAGCGCGTCCTCGTCATCGGCGCGTCGGGTGGTGTCGGGACGTACGCCGTGCAGATCGCGAAGGCGCACGGCGCCGTCGTCACGGGCGTCGCGTCGACCGGCAAGCTCGACCTCGTCCGCTCCGTGGGCGCCGACTTCGTCGTCGACTACACGCGCGAGGACTTCACCGCGGCGTCGTACGACCTCGTCATCGACATCGGCGGCAGCTCGTCCCTGCGCCGTCTGCGCCGCGCGCTCACGCCGACCGGCACGCTCGTCATCACCGGCGGTGAGGACGCCGGGCGCTGGCTCGGTCTCAGCCGGCAGCTCGGGGCGGTCGTGCTGTCGAGGTTCAGCCGGCAGCGGCTCACGTCGTTCATGGCGAAGGAGGAGCTGGCCGGGCTCGAACGCCTCACCGCGCTCGTCGCCGACGGCCGCGTCGTGCCCGCGCTCGGCAGGACGTACCCGCTGGCCGAGATGCCCGACGCGATGCGGCGGCTCGTCAGCGGTCAGGCACGCGGCAAGATCGTGATCACCGTCTAGAACAGCGCGTTCGACTCGAGGTCGAGCAGCGTCCGCTTCGCGGCCATGCCCCCGCCGAAGCCCGTCAGCGAACCATCCGCGCCGATGACGCGGTGGCACGGCACGACGATCGCGATGGGGTTGCGGCCGTTCGCGAGGCCGACCGCGCGCGACGCGGCGGGGGAGCCGAGGCGGCGGGCCAGCTCGCCGTACGACACCGTCGTGCCGTACGGGATCAGCGTCAGCTGCTCCCACACCGACCGCTGGAACGGCGTCCCCGCCGGCGCCAGTGGCACCGTGAACGTCCGCAGCCGCCCCGCGAAGTACTCGCTCAGCTCCGTCGCCACCTTCGCGAGGACCGGATGGTCAGGGTCGCGCGAGCCGTCCTCCGGGCCTGACCCGAAGCGCAGGCCGGTCAGCGCGTCGCCGGTCGCCGTCAGGTGCAGCGGTCCCACGGGCGTATCGGGCAGCACGGTCCACGTCATGCGTTGTCTCCCAGCGATGTCCAGAGGTGCAGGAGGGCGTACGAGCGCCACGGCCGCCACGCCTCGGCGGCGCTGACGTCGGCGCCGAGGGCGGCGAGCGCGTGCCGTACGCCGAGGTCCGTCGGCAGGAACGCGTCGGGGTCGCCGAGGGCGCGCAGCGCCACGTACGACGCCGTCCACGGCCCGATCCCCGGCAGCGCGACGAGCGCGTCGTACGCCGTCCGCCGGTCGGTGCCGCGGTCGAGGTCCAGCTCGCCGGAGGCCAGCGCCGCGCAGAGCCCGCGCAGCGCGGTCGCGCGCTTGGCCGGTCCCGGCAGGTCCGCGCCGGCCAGCGCGCCCGGTGTCGGGAACAGGTGCGTCAACGCTCCGTCGGGCGACGCGAGCGGCGTGCCGTACGCCGCCGTCAGCCGGCCCGCGACGGTCCGCGCGGCGGCGACGGAAACCTGCTGCCCGAGCACCGCGCGTACGGCGATCTCCGCGCCGTCCACCGCGCCAGGCACGCGCAGGCCAGGCCGCTTCGCGACGATCGGGCCGAGCACCGGGTCGCCGCCGAGCGCGTCGGCGACGGCGAGCGGGTCGGCGTCGAGGTCGAGGAGGCGGCGGCATCGTTCGACGGCCACGGGGAGGTCGGCGAGGTCGTGCAGGCGCAGGACGCAGCGGACGTACGACGGCGCCGGCGTCAGCGCCACGACCCCGGGCCCGCCGGGCAGGCGCAGCGTTCGCCAGTACGTCTCGCCGGTCACCTCCTCGACGCCCGGCACAGCGCGGACCCGCAGGAAGTCGAGCAGCGCCGCGCCGTCGAACGGCTCCCGTACCGCCAGCCGCAGCTCGACGTCGCCGGTGGTGGCGGCCGGCCTCGTGCGGCCGCGGAGCGCCGAGGGCGTGACGGCGTACGTCTCGCGCATCGTCGCGTTGAACTGCCGCACGCTCGCGAACCCTGCCGCGAACGCCACGTCCGCCAAGGGCATCGCCGTCGTCTCGGCGAGGATCCGCGCGGTGTGCGCGCGCCGCGCCCGGGCCAGGGCCAGCGGGCCCGCGCCGAGCTCCGTGGTGAGGACGCGGTTGAGCTGCCGCTCGCTGTAGCCGAGGCGGGCGGCGAGGCCGGAGACGCCGGCGCGTTCGACGACGCCGTCGTTGATGAGGCGCATGGCGCGGCCCGCGACGTCGGCGCGGACGTCCCACTCCGGAGACCCGGGCGTGGTGTCGGGACGGCAGCGCTTGCACGCGCGGAGCCCGGCGGCCTGCGCGGCGGCGGCGGAGACGAAGAAGCGGACGTTACGGCGCTTCGGCGTGACCGCGGGGCAGGAGGGGCGGCAGTAGATCCCGGTGGTGAGGACACCCGTGTAGAACACGCCGTCGAACCGCTTGTCGCGGCTGACGACGGCGCGGTAGCACCGGTCCTGATCCTCGATCACGTCGCCATCCTGCCCTGTCGGCCGACGGCGGTCTGGCGGGTTTCGGACACGCACCCCGGACCCGCGCTAGGCGGGTTCTTCGGTCCAGGGGACATCGGTGGCGCCGTAGCCGAACACGTGCGCGGTCAGCACGTCCACCTCGCGGCGCGGGTCGCCGAAGAAGCTGCCCATGCGGTGCACGACGCGGTTGAACGGGTGCTCGCGGGCCTGCCGCGCCTCGTTCCAGTTGGCGTTGGGCACGACGAGGAACAGGTGCTGAGCGTTCGGGCTGATGTGCGCCTTCCACATGTCCTTGAGGTCGTGGTTGTTGGTCGTCGTGCCGCCGCGCTCGACCTCGGCGAGGACGCCGCGGCCCGTGGCCAGCGCGAAGTAGAAGTCGGGACGCGCGCGCGTCACGAGCCCTGACGACGGCTCGATGACGACCTCCTCGCCGAAGCCGAGCACGTCCTTGAGCAGTGCGCTGACGAGGCGCTGGATGACGCTGCTCTGCGTGCGGTACTGGTGCGCGCGGTCGACGGCGGCGCTGGAGTGGTCGAGATGCTCGACGAGGCGGCGCGCGAGGTCGTCGACGCGGGCGACCTCGGCGGCGTACGCGGGCTCGGCGTCGGAGCGGACGAACCGCCGGTACGCCGTGGGCACCCCGGCAGCTTCGCAGCTGACCGGCCGCGCAAGCTAGCGGTGAAGTCACCGCGCCGGGCTGCCGATCACCCAAGGCATGGGGGAGTACGAGTTCGCCGCGTGGCGGCGCTACGGCCACGACCGTGTCTACGTCCAGCGGGCCGGCGAGCGGCTCGGCTACCTCGACCGTACGACCGGCACGCTCGCGGTCGACGGCGCGCTCGCCGACGACGTCCGCGCGGCGCTCGTCGCGGCGGGCTGGCTCGACCCACCGCCGCCCACCGTCCCGGCACTGGAGTGGGCGATCACGCTGCCCGGCGACACCGCGACGTACCGGCCCGGCGCGAGCGCGAGAGCGCAGGCGCAGGCCGTACGCGACGCGGCGCCGGTCAGAACCGCGCTGGCGCGCGTCCTCCGCGTGCACACCGACGAGCGCGCGTGGCGTGTCGGCGCCGACGGCGAGGAGACCGTCGCACGCAGGCTGGCGCGGCTGCCGGAGCCGTGGACGGTCGTCCACGACCTCCCCATCGGCGACAACGGCGCCAACGTGGACCACCTCGCCGTCGGACCCGGCGGCGTGTTCTCGCTCAACACGAAGAACCTCACCGGCAGGGTCTGGGTGGGCGGCGGGACGTTCCTGCACAACGGGCAGAAGCAGCCGTACGTCCCGAAGGCGCGCCGGGAGGCCGAGCGCGTCGGCCGGCTGCTCGGCGTCCCGGTACACGGTGTGATCGTGGTCATCGCGGATGACCTCACCGTGAAGGAGCAGCCGCGCGAGGTCGCCGTCGTCAGCGCGGACCGGATCCGTCGCTGGCTCCAGAGCCGCCCGCCGACACTGTCACCGGACGACCTGACATCGCTCGTACGCCGCGTCCGCGACCCGCGCACGTGGGGAGCGCCGCGGGCCTGACTTGCGCGAGGATCGGCGCATGGACGAGACGCAGCGCGGTGTGGTGTTCCCGAAGGCCGGCGAGGGGCGGAGCACGTCGGCGTACGGCCGCTCGGTCGTCACCGACGCACTACGTGAGGTCGACCCCGTCGGCTCGTCCGCCGCGCAGCGCGACACCAACTGGCGGCGCGGCTACCTCACGCACTTCCGCCGCCTCGTCGAGGCGGGCCTGCCGAGCCGCGACGCGGCGCTGACCGTCGCGCGCAACGGCATCGACTCGGCGCGCGACCGCATGCGCTACGTCACCGCGACGGGCGAGGAGACCGCGCTCACCGGCGCGTTCGGCAGCGAGGCCGAGCAGCCGTTCACCACCGTCACCGTCGGCGGCGGTGGAGCGCCGGAGACAGAGCTCACGGTGCCGTACCGCGGCGAACGCCTCGCCGGCGACGCCCTGCACCGCCGCCTCGACGCGTGGGTCGAGGACGGCGTCGTCGAGCCGACCTGCGCGGAGGCCGTACGCACCGTCCTCAAGAACCCCGACTGGCTCGACCTGTCCGACCAGCGCGTCGTCGTCCTCGGCGCGGGCGCGGAGATGGGTCCGCTGCGTTCGCTGCTGCGGTGGGGCGGCAACGTCGTCGCCGTCGACCTGCCGCAGCCCGCGATCTGGGAACGCCTCGGCGCCGACGCGCGCGACAAGGCAGGGCGGCTGTACGCGCCCACGCGCGGCGACCGGCGCGGCGCCGACCTGCTCACCGAGCTGCCGGGCCTCGCACAGTGGCTGCTCGGCCTCGACGGCAGGCTCGTCCTCGGCAACTACGTCTACGCCGACGGCGCCACCAACGTCCGCCTCGCGCTCGCCGTCGACGCCCTGACGACGTACGTCCAGGGGCACCGTCCCGAGACGGCGCTCGCGTTCCTCGGAACGCCGACCGACGTGTACGCCGTGCCGGGCGACGCGGTGGAGTTCTCGGCGAGGGCGTACGGGCAGCGCAGCAAGGTGCGCGCGCTGCGCAGGCCGCTCAAGGCGGTCAGCGCGGGACGGCTGCTGCGCCGCAACTACGCGCCCGGCGACGACCCCGGCGTCAACGACAGCCTGGTCCCGCAGCAGGGTCCCAACTACGCGCTCGCCAAGCGCGTCCACCGCTGGCGCGCCACGGTGGCCAGGGCTGAGGGGGCGACGGTGTCGTTCAACGTGGCGCCCGCGACCCGCACGCGTTCGGTCGTGAAGAACCGCGTGCTGGCGGCGGCGTACGCGGGGTCGCGGCCGTTCGGCATCGAGGTGTTCGAGCCCGCGACGAGCAACACGCTGATGGCTGCCTTGCTCGTCCACGACCTGCGCGCGGGCCTGCCGCCGCACGAGCACCCGTGGCAGGACGAGGCGTACGCCGCGGCGCACGGCGGGCTGTGGCGCTCGGCGTACGACCCGCGCAGCGCGCTCGGCCTCGCGGTGCTGCTCGGCATGGCGGGCGCGCGTGGTTGAGACGCGCGACTGGCGCGACATGCGCGACTGGATGGCCGCCCTGCTCGAACGCCGCGGCGAGGGCGGCGTCGCCGAGTGGAACGCCCGGATCGCCGCCGCGAACCCGGCCGACGAGCCGGCCGTGCGGGCGTGGCTGACCGACCACGGCGTCACCGGCTACGCGCAGATGCTGCTCGTGTTCGAGCGCTTCGGGTACCCGGACTTCTTCACCGCGAGCGCCGACGAGCTGGTCGACGCGCAGTACGCCGACCGCCCTGCTCTGCGGCCCGTCTACGACCGCGTCGTCCTCGCCGCGCACTCCGTCGGCGAGGTCGCGGTGCAGGCGCGGAAGACGTACGTCTCGCTGCTGACGCCGCGCCGTACGTTCGCCATCGTCAAGGCCACGACCCGCACGCGCGTCGACCTCGGGCTGCGGCGCGACGGTGCCGACTCAGGCGGAAATCTGCTGGGCGCCAAGGGACTCGGCAACGACACCATCAACGTCCGCGTCGCGCTCACCGTCCCCGACGACGTGGACGACGAGGTCGTGGCACTGCTGCGGCGCGCGTACGACGCCAGCGCCTAGCCGAGCAGCGGCCGGTCGTTGCCGCCGTGGTGCGAACAGCTGCCTTGGCGTCCACCGGAGTGGCTGAACATGCCGTCGTCGCACTGCATGACGTAGCCGTTCGTGCTCTCCCAGAAGCTGGCGATGCAGTCGAAGTAGTCGCAGAACGCGGACGGCGGCCGGGAGATGACCGAGCCGCGACCGCAGAAGTTGTAGCCCCACGGGTTGGCGGGTGCGCCGCACGTCGTCGCGACGAGCGGCCGTGGCTTCACGGTCGTCCGTACGGGCGCCGGGGTGCGGGTCGCGACGACCGTCGCCTTCGTCGGCCGCGTGGTCGCCCGGACCGGCGGCTTCGTGGCCGGCCGCGCCGCGGGCGTACGCCGCGCTGCCGGCCGTGCGGTCGATGCGCGCGGTGAACCCGTCAGCGCGGCCGGGTCGGGCGTGACGTCCTCGCAGGCGGTGGCGCCCAGGAGCACCACGGCGAGCGCGGCGGCGAGGCGGAGCTTGGCGGACATGGCGTTCCCCCGATGTCGTACGGACCGGACGCCATCGTCACCCGCGCATGCCGCCGTGTCCTGGAAACGCCCGAATCACTTGGGCGGCAGGGACTCCGCGTACGCCATCGACCGCGACACCCACACCGCCAGCACGTCGTCGTCGAGCACCTCGCCGGACACCATGACCCAGCCGGTCATCGGCCTGCCGGTGAAGTCGAACGGCCGCGCGCCGGGCTCCGTCAGGGTCGCCTCGTACTCGTCGCGCGGGACCCGCACCGCGAGGTCGTCGCCGATGATCCCGACGGCCATGTTGCCGTCGAGCATGAACGTCGCCCCGCCGAACATCCGCTTCTCCGGCAGCCCGCACAGCTCGCGGACCCGCTCGGCCAGCACCTCGTCGTACGCCATGCGGGGAGCGTACGGCGCGCTATCGTCCCGCTCGTGCTCCCTGTCCTGGACGTCAAGCGGATTGAGAACTGGGTCGCCGAGAGCGGCCCGCCACCGCACATCGAGCTGCGCTGGGAGCTCGTCGCCGACAACGACCGCGTGACGTTGTACGAGCACGCGCCGCCGTGGGACGGGGAGGGCGAGTGGACGCGGCGCGAGATGGCGCAGTTCCGGTACGCGCGGTCTGAGTGGACCCTGTGGTGGGGCGACTCGCACTCCCGCTGGCGCCGGTACGTGCCCTGCCCGCCGTCCGCGCACGTCGGCGACCTCATCGCGGCGTACGAGCAGAACGAGCACGGCTGCTTCGACTGACTACCCGATCCCCGCGAGGGCGGCGCGGGGGTCGGCGTTCGGCGGGCCGGCCAGCTCCCACGTGCCGCTGCGGCGGTGCAGCGGGTACCAGAGCCCGTCCTGTCCGAGCCGCAGCTGCTTGGAGTCCGACGCGTCGCTGACCTGGTTGCGGTAGACGTGCGCGTTGCCGCCGAGCGCGGCGACGCCCTCGTAGACGTCGGCCTCGTCGGGCGACCAGGTCTGCTCCATGATCGCGAGCGCGTACCGCCCGCCGCGCAGCCACGCCGCCGCCCGCCGCGAGAGCTGGCGCGCGGGCAGGCCGGCCTTCTTCGCGAGCCGGTCGAGTGACGTCGTGCCGAGCAACGACGCCGCGCGGCGCGCCAGGTCCTCCTCGGCCGACAGCGTGAGGCCGCCGTCGCCCGCGCCTGTGACGAGCTCCCACGCGCGCTGCGCCGCGTCGGCGGCGAGCGCCTGCAGGTCGGCCGGCGAGACGGTGCCCTCGGGCGGCGCGCCGACGAGCGGGCTCGGCTTGCCCGGACGGTGCGGCGGCAGCGGCAGGTCGGGCAGGGGCGCGGGCACCCGCGCGAACGCCTCCGCCGCGTCCTCGTCGTCGGCCTCCGCGGCGACGAGGACATCGGCCGACTCCCCGGAACGCCTGGCGCGCAACGCTCCCAGCACTTCGGCGCGCGTACGGCCGCGCAGCAGCAGCAGCTCGAACGGGTCGCCGTCGAGCAGGTCCGCGACGAGGTAGCAGACCGCCGCGGCGTGCTTGCACGGCACCGCCTCGTCGGGGCACGAGCAGGTCAGCTTGAGGTCGCCGGGCTCGGGCAGCAGCGACAGGCCGGCCGCGGCGACGTCGGCGACGAGGTCGGCGGGCAGCTCGCCGTCGAGCAGCGCGGCGGCGTGCGCGATGCGGGCGGAGACGACGTCGTACAGCCGCTTCCACTCCTCGCCGGTGAACGTCCGCAGCGCGACCGTGACGTCGTACGGCACGACCCGCGAGCCGCGCACGACGGCGGTGACGCTGCCGGGTGTGACGTCGAGGGAGCGGACGGCGTTGCCGCGCGCGTACGCCTTGCCGCGGGCGAGGCGCGCGGGGTCGAGACCGGCGCGGCGTTCGAGCGCGGCCATCCACTCGCGGCCCCACCACGTCGTCCCGAACGGCTTCGTCATCCGAGGCTCACCAGCTCGGCCAGCTCGTCGTCGGACAGTTCCGTCAGCCACGCCTCGCCCGCGCCGACGACCGACTCGGCGAGCTCGCGCTTGCGCGCCATGACGTCGGCGATGCGGTCCTCGAGCGTGCCCTCGGCCATGAGCTTGTGCACCTGCACGGCGCGGTCCTGGCCGATGCGGTGCGCGCGGTCGGTGGCCTGGTCCTCGACGGCGGGGTTCCACCAGCGGTCGTAGTGGATGACGTGGGTGGCGCGGGTGAGGTTGAGGCCGGTGCCGCCGGCCTTGAGCGACAGCAGGAAGACCGGCACGCCGCCCTCCTGGAAGCGCGTCACCATGTCCTCGCGCTGTCTTGCGGGGACGCCGCCGTGCAGGAACACCGTGTCGATGCCGCGGCCGTTGAGGTGGCGTTCGAGCAGGCGGCACATGGTGACGTACTGCGAGAACACCAGCACCCCGTCGCCCTCGTCGACGATGACGTCGGTCAGCTCGTCGAGGGCGTAGAGCTTGCCGGAACGCCCGTCGGTCGGGCCCTCCTGGCCGAGGTACTGGGCGGGGTGGTTGCAGATCTGCTTGAGCTCGGTGAGGAGCTTGAGGACGAGGCCGCGGCGTTCGATGCCGGCCTTCTTCGCGATGGTGTCGAGGGCCTCGCGGACGACGGCGGTGTAGAGCGTGGCCTGCTCGGCGGTGAGCGGGACGACGTGGTCGGTCTCGATCTTCGGCGGCAGCTCGGGCGCGATGCCGGGGTCGGACTTCCTGCGGCGCAGCAGGAACGGCCGTACGACGCGGGCGAGGCGTTCGGTCGCGTCGGGGTCGCGGTAGCGCTCGACGGGGATCGCGACGGTGCGGCGGAACCGTTCGAGCGGACCCAGGAGTCCCGGCGTCGTCCAGTCGAGGATCGACCAGAGGTCGGTGAGGCGGTTCTCGACCGGCGTGCCCGTAAGCGCGACACGGGCCTGCGCGGGGATCGCGCGCAGCTCGCGGGCGCCGCGGGAGAGCGGGTTCTTCACGTGCTGCGCCTCGTCGGCGGCGACCAGCCCCCACGCGACCTCGGCGAGGGCCTCGCGGTCGCGGCGGATCATGCCGTACGTCGCGAGGACGATCTCGTTGGGACGCACGTTCTCAAGGTGCCGCTCGCCACCGTGGAAGCGGCGTACGGGGATGCTCGGCGCGAAGCGCGCGCACTCGCGCTCCCAGTTGCCGAGGACGCTCGTGGGGCAGACGACGAGCGCGGGACCCGCGGGGTCGCCGTCGCGCTCGTGGCGGAGCAGGTGCAGCGCGATGAGCTGGATCGTCTTGCCGAGGCCCATGTCGTCGGCGAGGCAGCCGCCGAGGCCGAGGTCGGTCATCTCGCGCAGCCAGCGCAGGCCGCGCAGCTGGTACGGCCGCAGCGTCGCGACCAGCGTCTTCGGCGGCTCGACGGTCTCGGAGTCGCGCGCGGCGGCGACGTTGGACAGCATCGCGGCGACCTCGGCGATGCCGCCGGTCGCGGCGAAGTCGACGACCTCGTCCTCGACGACGATGCGTCCGGTCAGCGCGGCAGCGAGGGCGTCCATGCCGGTGAGGCGTTGCGGCGTACGACGGTTGAGGCGTTGCAGCAGCGCGGGGTCGACCTTGAGCCAGCGGCCGCGCAGGCGGATCAGCGGGCGCTTGGCTTCGGCGAGCAGCGTGAGCTCGGTGTCGGTGAGGCGTTCGCCGTCGAGGGTCGCCTCCCACTGGAACTGCAGAAGGGTGTCGAGGGAGAACGTCCTTGCGCCTTCGGTGGGGAGCGCGGGGGTCGTGGCGACGGCGCGGATCGTGACGCCGCCGGCGAGGAGCTCCTTGGGCCAGAGGACTTCCAGGCCGGCGTTGCCGAGCGCCTCGGCGCCGTCACCCAGCAGGTCGGCGATCGCGTCGTCGTCGAGGTCGAGGTGCGTGGGAGCGGCGGTCTGCAGGGCTGCCTTCAGTGGGGGCCAGGCGGTCGCGCCTCTGCGGAGCGCGAGCAGGAGGTCCGACTCGGCGCCGCCGCCGAGTCGTTCGAGCACTGTCGCCGGCGCGCGCCACAGGTCCTCCGCGTCGACGACGAGGCTCGGGTCCGTACGGCTGCGCAGCTGGATGACGGCGGTGAGGTCGTCGTCGTTCTTCTGCTCGATCCGCAGGCCCGCGCGGGCGCCGGCGAGGCCGCGGCTGCTGTCGGCGAGCCAGCCCTTGAGCGCGCTGACGTCGGTGGCGGCGCGGGCGGCGTACGCCGGGCTCTTCGTGACCTGCGCCGCGGCGGCCGTACGGACCATCGTGTCGGCGACCGCGTCGCAGAACTCGCGGACCACCGCCTCGGCCGTACGGATGCGCAGCGGGCTGGTGCCGGGGACGGCGATGGCGTGCGCGGCGGCGGGGCAGGCGGCGACCAGCTGTGCGAAGCGTTCGGCGTCGGCGGCGTCGAGGGGGCCGAGCCGCCAGGCGTCGTAGCCGGAGTCGGTGACGGCGGGGACGACGCGGCCGCGCGCGACGAGGCTGAGCGCCCAGGTGGCGGTCGCGGCCCAGAAGCGCGTGGTGTCGTCGAAGACCTTGCCGTCGACGAGCTGGGGAAGGACGTCGGCGAGGCCGTACTTCGTGGCGGTGACCGCCTGGCGGCGCGGGCCGTCGTCGGTCGGGACGACGAGGTCGACCGTGGTGCGGGCGAACGGCTCCGCGACCGCCAGCACGCCTGCGCGCGGCGGGTCGCCGGGCAGGAACGTCGCCTGCCCCCGGAGCTCCACGGCCATCAGGCCAGCCTAAGCCCGGCAGGGTGCTTCCCGCGCGTGCTGTTGCCAGGGAACCATAGTAAGAAAATAATGGTTCTATGAGGGTGACCGGTGTGCTCAACGGCACGGAGTACGCGATCGACCACGATGCTTCGGTCGACCGCCTAGCCGCGGTGGAGCCAGAGCCGGTACGCGATCACTACGTCGTCGTCCGCGGCCGCCGATTCCCGCCGAAGCAAGCCCTCGCGGTACTCCTGAACATCGACAGGGCCGACTTCACGACCTATCAAGCTCGCCGGATCCTGCATCGCCTGGGCTTCGAGGTTGGACGGCGCCGTTCGAGCTCTTCCGAAGCGGTCCCGCTTGGTGTCGGCATTGCGCCCGGCGTCGTGGAAGTGCGGACGGTGGGTGCCGCGCGGGGTAACGCGGAGAGGGGCGTGAGCACATTGAGGGAGTACGTCGGGCAGTGGGTCGCGGTGCGGGGCGACGAGGTGTTGGTGTCCGGGGCATCCCCGCAGGAGGTCATCCGGACGTTGCAGCGGCGGGACCTCACGGCCGAGTCCTTGTTCAGGGTCCCGCTCGACCCGACACGCGACGTGCTCGGCGGCTGAGTTGGAGATCCCCTTCCGGCTGCTGCCTGGACGGGCAGAGGCCGTGGCGCGGCCTCTTGTCGACGTCCATGTCGCGGGGATCGAACGCACCGGGCTCGCGTGTCTGGTGGACACGGGTGCGTTGCGGAATCGCTTCGGGCAGTGGATCGCCGACATCGCGGACCTCGACCTGCGTTCTTGCGAGGTCGAGACGTTCGCGCTCGGGGGGCATCTCACGACGGGCCGCACGGTCGACGTTGACCTGCGGTTGGGCGACT
Organism: Frankiaceae bacterium; assembly: GCA_035556555.1. Lineage (GTDB taxonomy): Bacteria > Actinomycetota > Actinomycetes > BP-191 > BP-191 > BP-191. Next base: position 109,526 of record DATMES010000046.1, on the reverse strand, counting down.
ACCACTGGAGAGCGCCGGTCTCGTTCTGTGATCCCTGGCCGTGGGACTTCCAACTCCTCGGCCAGGAGGGGTTCCTTCGGTACTTCGATGTCTGTGTCTCAGCGGCGGCGCTGCGCCTCGATGTCACGCCGGCATCCGAGTGACGCGATCGTGCTTCAGGGTGGAGAGCTAAGTGATGGCAATGGACCGATCCTCCCGGGGCTCACATGGACACCGCTTCCGGGGTGGTCGGTGGGACGACGGTCGACCTTGCGTGGGCAGGAGACCGCTGCCCGGACGACGGCGATCAGGCCAGCCTGAGTTCGCCGCTCGTCTCGGGCCGCAACGGGGACGGGGACCTGTGGACACGGCAAACTTGGCGTAGCGCCGTCAACGGCGCTTACACGCAAGATGTGACGGAGGACGCCGTGGCAAGGGTGAACGAGTTCATCGAGGTACGGGGCGGATCGTTGCCGCACCCCACCGTCGTCGACGTCCGGCATCAGGTCGTTGACACCGGCGGGGAGAAGTACCTCCAGATCACGACATTCGGGTCGAAGTTCCGGGAGACAAGGCCCAAGCCCAGCCAGACACTCCAGTTCGACAAGAAGGCGGCGACGCGCATGATCGAGATCCTGCGCGCCACGTTTCCCGACCTGCGGTAGGCGCCAAGCGCGCCTCCGCGTCACCTCGTACGTCAGGAGCTAGATTGACCGCATGGCCACGTCCGTCGAGCTCTTCGCCGGCGGCGGCGGCATGGCCCTGGGCCTTCATCTTGCGGGCTTCGACCACCTACGCCTTGTCGAGTGGGACGAACGCGCGTGTGACACCTTGCGGTTGAACGCGACCAGGCCTGACCCCACCATCGGCCAACCGCCGTGGGCGGTAGAGCGCGTTGAGTGCGGCGACGTCCGAAAGTTCGCCGCCGAACGCGCAGCGGACTACCACGGCATCGATCTGGTCGCCGGCGGGCCTCCGTGCCAGCCCTTCTCGCTCGGTGGACTCCACGCTGGCGACAACGACGAACGGAACATGTTCCCGGCGGCGTTGGACGTCGTCCGTGCATGCGTCCCGAAGATGGTGGTCTTCGAGAACGTCCCGGGCCTGTTGCGACCATCGTTCAAGCCGTACTTCGACTACGTCCGTGACCAACTCGAGGCCCCGTCCGTGGTGCCCCGTCGCGGGGAGACGTGGCATGACCACTGGGCACGAGTGCGTCGACGTGGGCCGGGGACGGATGTCCGGTATCGCGTCGCGAGACAGGTCATCCTGGCCGCCGACGTCGGTGTTGGGCAGTCGCGGCGCCGGGTCTTCCTGATCGGGATCCGCGAGGACCTCGGGGTCGAGTGGGGCGAACTGGCCGGCGATCACTCGGAGGACGCGCTGCTCTACGACAAGTACGTCAGCGGGTCGTATTGGGAAGAGCACGCTGATGACCCCGTCGTGCGTGGGATCGTCCGTAGCGGATTGCCGCAAGCCCCCTCGATCGTCTCGCGTCGCATAGCCCGACTACGCGATACGGGGAGGCCATCGGACAAGCGTTGGCGCACGGTGCGTGACGTACTGCGCGAGCCAGAGCCGCTTCCGACTCCCGTGGACGGCGAGCAACGTGGACAGTGGCCGAACCACGTCGGGGTTCCCGGCGCGCGTTCCTACCCTGGACATACCGGAAGTGACATCGACGCGCCGGCCAAGACGATCAAGGCGGGTGTTCATGGCGTCTGCGGTGGCGAGGCGATGATCCGCTTCTCCGATGGCTCGTTGCGATACATGACTACCCGAGAGGCGGCTCGCGTCCAAGGGTTCCCGGACTGGTACGAGTTCACCGGAGCCCGCAGCCACGCTATGCGTCACATCGGCAACGCCGTCGCCGTTCGGGTCGCTCAAGCCGTCGGCGAGCGGCTCCGAACCTTGACCGGCGTCTGACGTCACCGCGATAGCGTTGATCCGTGAGTGACTCGCGGCCGGACCTCGATTTCAAGCTCTCCATCACGCGTGCTCTAGCGGATCAACTGGCCGAGGCGTTGCGCCGTTGCGTTCCCACGGTGCTCACGGTGGATGCGCTCACCCACCTGCAGGACCGACCCGGCGTCTACCAGTTGCTCATCAACGACGAGCTCGTGTACATCGGCAAGGCGAGTAGGTCACTGCCATCCCGTCTCGCGGCGCACGCGAGGAAGCTGTCCGGACGCCAAGGGTTCGAAGATCGCGAAGTCCGCTTCGTGTGTCTCTACGTGGACGAGGACCTTGAGGCGTCCGCCCCCGAAACACTGCTCATCAAGCGACATCGGACGCACAGCGCGGCGTTGTGGAACACGAACGGCTTCGGGAACAACGATCCGGGTCGCCGCCGTGACACCAGCAGGGTCGCGGTCAACCACTTCGATGCGCTGCACCCGATCAACCTTGACGTGGTGGTCGATCTGCTGCCGGGACCGATGACCGCGGCCGAAGCCCTGCCGATGCTGAAGGCGGCCCTTCCGTACCTCCTGAGGTTCGAGGACCCGAGGAGAAACGATTCAGCGGCGAGCGACTACACGAACGCGTCCCTGATGATTCCCGACGCCAGGATGCCCGCGCGTGATGCGATAGCAATCGTTCTCAAAGCGCTGCCTCCACGGTGGCAAGCCACCGCGCTACCGGGTTACATCATCTTGTATCCCGAGAATGGAACTGAGTACGACAGCGCCATGTTCTATTGGCGCTCGTTCGGTGGTGGAGTGACGTTCGCCGAAGGCCCCCGTCGCCTTGGAGCGGCCGAAGTGCCCAACGCCGACAAGGACGACGGCATCGAGAAGGGTTCCGAGGAGGCTCTCTAGTGCGGGATGCCGCAGTCACCAGCCGGATCATGGCGGCGGTGAAGAGCAAGAACACCGAGCCTGAACTTCTTCTTCGTCGGGCGCTACACCGGCGCGGTCTTCGATATCGTCTACACGCGAGGAGCATTCCGGGGCGACCGGACATCGTATTCGCGCGTGCGCGTCTGGTGGTTTTTGTCGATGGCGACTTCTGGCACGGTCAGGGGTGGCGAGAGCGTGGCTTCGATTCGTTCGAGGCGCAGTTCGCTCGACATCGCGACCCGGAGCGGTGGCGTACAAAGATCCAACGAAATATCGCACGCGATCGGGAGGTTAATGCGGCGCTCGTTTCTCTCGGCTGGCGCGTTGTACGGGTATGGGAGAGCGAGGTCAGGCGGGATGTAGAGGCTGTCGCTGATACGGTTGAGACTCAAGTATTAGGCGGCCACCACAGCACTACAGCTCACCAGTGAGCCAATCGTCAAGCACCCTTAATCTAAATTCGAGCGCACTGCGGTCATTTGGACTCTGCGCGAGTCGGTCGAACTCCAGTAGGTTGTATTGCGCCGGCTCCAACTCGTCTTCTGCGACGGCCCGGTTCTCGTGCCTGACCCGGTCGAACTCGACCAGGTCGGCGCGCTGGGGCAAGTCGACCTTCTGCCTGAGGCGCAACTGGAACAGTAGGAAGTACAGGGACACCATGCTTACACTGGATAATAGCATCCGGTCATTGTCGACGAATACACTCGCGAGGGAGTCGAGTACCTTCATCGCTTCTACCGAAGCACTATTCATGCGCGTCCCGCCCTGAGGGGAGTCCTTGACCTCGTGGAAGAACGCATCCAGCCGATACTTCTTGACATCTCGCACCGAGACGTCGGCCGGCACGCTCTGAGTGCCAAAGTCCGGATCATCTGCCCAGAGGAGAAACTTTGCGGCTAGATCGTAGTGGCGATACCGCTTGTTCGAAAACCCTAATTTTTTGGAAAAAAACTCGTGCGTGACTAGGGATAATACGGCACTTCGGGCGGGGCCACCAATGGCATTCCGCTTTTCGGCGGCGTTGAGGGGTACGGCCTCGTTCAACCTCGAGAACATTTCTTCGATCATCTCAAGATCGTCTGTTCGTATAGCAACGATGTCGAGCGATGTCGCATTCATTAAGGCCGCAAGCTCTGGGTGTTTCTGCGACAGCTCGTTATAGGTGAGTCCCGCCGCACTCACTTGGGGATCGTCGAATAGAACGAAATCGTCACCTAGCGGGAAGGCGTTATCAAGATAACCCCAAATGGCCTCAAGGCGCTGCTTTCCATCAACCAATGCGTAACGTACACGCCGGCCGTCAATCGTCATTGGCGTCGCAAACTGGTGGAAGTAGATCTTGGGAATGTCGAAGTTGTTCAAGAGAGAGTCGATGAGAAGTTGCTGCTTGTCGACGGGCCATATCGCACCTTGGCGCTGGTAGGTCGGGTTCATGTCTATTTGGTCACGAATGCCATGAACATAGCCGACGCTGTTATGCCGGAGTGGGCTTACATCTATATCCACCGTCGCTCCTTAACGCCGAAATGTGGAGGATATACGGTCGCAGATGTGTGACAAATCAGGATACACAGTAGACGCATTGATGTTAAAGGTGTCGAGTTCATTGCGTATCTGCTCTTTATGTGGGAGGGGTATGGTCCAAGAGTCGAACGCGGCGGGTACGACCGTGTTGAGGGGTCGCATGTCGGAGGCGTGTGAGACCGTGAAGACGCCACTCTGCGCAATTACTCGATCGAACGATCGTGGCGCGAGGACTGCCAATGAGCTCTTTCGAGGGCCTGCAGTGAGCGTGTCCGGGAGGTACTCACCGAGCGCTTCGTCATGATCCAACAGCAGGATGCCAGTCGGCCCCGCGTAATGAGCTGCGTTGACAGCGAGGGGGTCCATAGCCCAAAGTTGGCCGTCCACGCGTCGGCCGTCAACTTCGTCGCGTTCAGCCGCGAAGTATAGGCCAATTAGTGGATTCTCAGTCCAGTCTAGAAGTCGCGTGGGGACTCCGTGATGCTGAGCGAGACAAATCCACTCCCATTTGTGTTGCGGGCGGTGACGGACTCGCGACGCAGATTCCTGAACGAACCGCTTTAGCATCGCGGCTTCTTCCTGCAGCCACCCGCGGTTGCGCGACACGGGCGGTGTCAGCGACCACGTCGCATCGGAGTGGCCTCGAAACCAACGTTGTGGAGGCCCTGCCGTACTCCGGAGCGCGTCCAGGAGGTCCGCTACGCAGGTGATATCCACCGGGACGATCTCCCCCTTGGGTGCCGTGATGGTACCGCCGTGGTCAGTCATTCTATGTGAAACTCGGTGCTCGGCTGCTGTGCCGTACGGCGCGTCTGGGCCCGGAGGCGGCGGAGCCTCCGGTAGCGTCGGGGGACCGTTCCGGACCGCTCGACCGAAAGCCGCCGTGACCCTCGCGACCTCCTCGTACGACCCCGCCCCTCCGTTGCGCGCGTGGCAGCGCCGTGCCCTCGTGGCGTACCTCCAACGCCGCCCGCAGGACTTCCTCGCCGTCGCGACGCCTGGCGCCGGCAAGACGACGTTCGCGCTCAAGGTCGCGACCGAGCTGCTGAACGACCACACGGTCCAGGCGGTCACGGTCGTCACGCCGACGGAGCACCTCAAGTCGCAGTGGGCGCAGGCCGCGGCACAGGCCGGCATCGACCTAGACCCGACGTTCTCCAACGCCATCGCCAAGACGAGTCGCGACTTCACCGGCGTCGCCGTGACGTACGCGCAGGTCGCCGCCCACCCGATGCTGCACCGCGCGCGCACCGAGGCGAGAAGGACGCTCGTGATCCTCGACGAGATCCACCACGCCGGCGACGCGAAGTCGTGGGGCGACGCGGTCAGGGAGGCGTTCGACCCGGCCACCCGACGACTCGCGCTCACGGGCACGCCGTTCAGGAGCGACACGAGCGCGATCCCGTTCGTCACGTACGAGGCCGGACCCGACGGCATCCGCAGGAGCAGCGCCGACCACTCGTATGGCTACGGCGACGCCCTGCGCGACAAGGTCGTCCGGCCCGTGCTCTTCCTCGCCTACAGCGGCGAGATGCGCTGGCGCACGTCCGCCGGTGACGAGGTCGCCGCCACCCTCGGCGAGCCGCTGACGCAGGACGCGATGGCACAGGCGTGGCGTACGGCGCTCGACCCGAAGGGCGAGTGGATCCCCACGGTCCTCCAGGCCGCCGACCAGCGCCTCACCGCGAAGCGCCGCGAGATGCCCGACGCCGGCGGCCTGGTCATCGCCTCCGACCACAACACCGCCCGCTCGTACGCCGCCCTGCTGCGCCGCATCACCGGCGAAGCCCCCACGGTCGTCCTCTCCGACGACCCGAAGGCGAGCCGCAAGATCGCGGAGTTCGGCGCGTCGAACGACCGCTGGCTGGTCGCCGTACGCATGGTCAGCGAGGGCGTCGACGTACCTCGGCTGGCGGTCGGCGTCTACGCGACGAGCGTGTCGACGCCGCTGTTCTTCGCGCAGGCCGTCGGACGCTTCGTACGGGCGCGAAACCGCAGGGAGACAGCGAGTGTGTTCCTGCCGAGCGTGCCGAGCCTGCTCGCGCTCGCGGCTGAGATGGAGGTCGAACGCGACCACGCCCTCGACCGCCCGATGCGCGACGGCGAGTGGGACGACGCGCTGCTCCGCGAGGCCAACACGACGCGCAGCACCCCTGAGGTCGACGCGCAGAGATGGGAGGCCCTGGGTGCCAATGCGCACCTGGACCGCCTCATCTTCGACGGTGCCGACTACGGCTCCGCGGCCGCGCCGGGCACGCCCGAGGAGGAGGAGTACCTCGGCCTCCCCGGCCTCCTCGATGCCGACCAGGTCGCGGTCCTGCTGCAACGCCGCCAGGCCGAGCAGCAGGCCAGGCTCCGCGGCACCAAGAAGGAGCCCAAGCCACTGACCGCGCACGAGGAGCTGGTCCTCCTGCGCAAGGACCTCAACGCCCTGGTCAACGCCGTCGCCCTGCGCGTCGGCCGCAGCCAGGCGCTGATCCACGCCGAGCTGCGCCGCGCCTGCGGCGGTCCGGTGACCGCCGAGGCGACGGCGGAGCAGCTCAGGACACGGCTGAACTACCTGCGCAAGGCCTAGAACACGGCCGTCACGACGTCGTACACGTTCTGCGTCGGCGGCTTCAACGGGTCGGCGCTGCGTGTGTAGTCGCCGACGACGGCCACCGACCCGTCCGGCGAGACCGCGACGTCGGCGCCCTTCAACGACTCGGTCAGCGCCGCGTCGAGGAACGTCTGCCAGCGCACCGCGCCGGTCGCCACGTCGTACGCCACGAGGCCGAGCCGGGACATCGCCGTGTACTTGACGATCGGCGTCTCGAGCGTGACGACGTACGCCGTCGCGCCGTCCGGCGACAGCGCCAGCCCGCGCGCGAACCCGTCGTGGCGCACCGGCCCGAACGACGCCGCCCACCGCTGCGCACCGGTCGCCGCGTCGAGGACGACGGTGCCGGTGTCGTTGCCGTCGTCGGCGGACGCCGCGGTGGACTGGCCGGTCACGACGACGCGGCCGCCCGCCGCGGCGACCGCGGTCGCGGCGTTGAAGCCGCCGCGTCCGCCCGACCACCGCGCGTCCCAGACCTGCTGGCCTGACGACAGCGCGTACGCGACGGTCGCGTAGTCGTAGCCGGAGGCGCCGTACGAGTCGCCGGTGACGTAGACGCGGTCGCCGTCGATCGCGACGGCGTTGCCGCGGTCGCTCTTGTCGACGCCGAGGCCGTCGTAGCGCGCGGTCCAGAGCCGCTTCCCACCACGGCCGCGCAGCGAGTACGCGACCGTGCCGTAGTCGGCGTCGTACTCCACGACCCCCGCGCTCCACCCGGTCACGGCGAGCACCTGACCGTCAGGTGACACCGCGATGCCGAACGGCGCGTCCGTCCCGCCGCCGCCGACGCCGTCGTACACGTCGGCCCACAGCGACCGGCCGTCGGAGGCGCGGTACGCCAGCGTCACGTAGTCGAGGTCGCCGGCCACGGCCGTCGTGACACCCGTGACGAAGACGGAGCGGCCGTCGGGGGAGACGACAACCCCCTTCGGGTTGTCGACGGCGTCAGGCCGTCCGTCCCACGACGACGACCATTCGACGGTGCCGGACGCGGTCGAGTACGCGGTCGTCACGATCCGCGAGTCGACCTTGCCGATGGGCCAGCCGTCGTACGCCGCGCTCGTCAGGTAGAGGCGCGAGCCGTCGGGGGAGAGCGTGGCGTTGTGCGGCGAGAAGTACACGCGTGAACGCTCCCGCGCCGTCCAGCGCACCGAGCCGGAGACGCGGTCGTACGCCACGATCACCGCCGACGAGGTGGCATCCGACGGGCGGTCTGGTGTCATCGCGACGCTGCGGACGACGGTGAAGACGGTGGTCGCGTTGGCGAGCACCTGCTGGGCGAACTGGTCGGACCGCGCGGGTGCGGCGATCGAGGTGTCGTCGTACGTCGCGGACCAGGTCTCGCAACGTTCGGCGGGGGTCAGGCACAGGCCGGGCTGGTGGGCCGAGGCGGGTGCGGCGGACAGGGCGAGGACGGCTGCTAGAACCGTGGCAACTCGGGGCATACCGGGCACTTACTCCACCGCAAGTACGTCTCCTGCCACGCCCTCGTACATCGATCCGATGGCCTTCGGCATCTTCGGCTGGTAGTACCGCTCGACCCGCACCTCGCCGAAGCCGGCGTCGCGGACGAGCGCCTCGATCGGCCGCGAGAGATGGCAGCCGCCGGCGACCCGCTTCTGCACCGGGTCGAGCCGCCGCTGCCACGTCGCGACGCCGTCGTCAGGGGCCAGGCCGTGCTCCGCGAAGTGGAACGTCCCGCCAGGCCTGAGCACGCGGCGGACCTCGGCGAGGGCGGCGCGGACGTCGGGGATGGTGCAGAGCGTCCATGTGCTGAGCACGGCGTCGTACGACTCGTCGTCGGCCTCGATCCGCTGCCCGTCGAGACCCGCGAACGTCACAGGCACCGGCGACTCCGCCAGCCGCTCGGCGGCGAGCCGGACCCCGACGCCGGACGGCTCGACCGCCGCCAGCGACGTCACCGACGGCGGGAGGTACGGCAGGTTGTGCCCGCTGCCGAAGCCGATCTCCAGCACGTCGCCGCGCAGGCCGGCACAGACGCGTTCGCGGACCGCCCGCTCCTGCGGCCCGGCGAGTGCCTTGTCCACGATTCTGGGTACGACGTGCGTGCTCCAGATGCCCATGGCGCAAGTGTGCTCTCGAGAGGATCGTGGAGCCACCGCGTCGAAAGTAGAAGCAGCCCACTTCCCGAACGACGGAGCCTCCCGCATGCGCGCTCGCCCCAGGCGACTTCTCGCCCTCGCCGCCGTCGGCGGCGTGCTCGCCACCGCCTCGATCGGCGCCGCCACCAGCGGCTCGCCCGCGCGGACGAGCAAGTCGCTCAAGGACGCCCTCGCGCGCCAGAAGGCCGCGGCCCCCAACGCCCCGCGCGTGCGCAACGCCACGCCCGCCGACCGCTACGAGCCCGCCGGCGGCTGCTACGTCGTCCGCTCCGCCGAGACCGGCAAGTACGTCACCCGCGCCGCCGACGCCTACGCCGCGACGGCCGGCAAGGCGCAGGCGGCGCCGTTCACGTTCCAGGCGTACGACCTCGGCAAGTACCTGCTGTACGCCACCGACAAGGCGTACCTCGCGGCGAAGGGCGGCACGCTGCCGGGCAGCCGCGAGGCCGCCAGGAACGTCACCGGCCCGGTCAAGGGCACCGGCGACGAGAACCTCGACCCGGCCCGCGACCCCGCCCTCGGCGCGGTCGACGGCGCGACCGGCGCGATCGACGCGGGCACGCTGCCGCTGCGCAACGCCGCCCGCAGCGAGGCCGTCGTCGCGGCCGCCAAGCCGAGCGCCGACGCCGAGTGGGTGCTGAAGTCCGCGCCGGGCAACACCTTCACGCTGCAGCTCCCCGTCGACGACGGCGAGCCGGAGAACCCCGGCGCCCTCGACCCCGCGATCCACGGCACGCTGACCGCGAGCGACGCCGGCGCGCTGTCGGTCGTGCCGGGCGCGACCAACGCCAAGGCCAACAGGTTCGCGCTGGAGCTGGCCACCGGCTGCGCGGCGTACCCGGAGATCGAGACCAACGTCACCGGCGCCGTCCCCACGGGCGACACGGCGTACGAGACGACGCAGGGGTACGTCGACGCGCACCTGCACATGATGGCGTTCGAGTTCATCGGCGGGCGTTCGCGCTGCGGCCGTCCGTGGCACCCGTACGGCGTGCAGTACGCGCTCGTCGACTGCCCCGACCACGGCCCCGGCGGCCGCGGCGCGGTCCTCGAGACGGCGCTGTCCGGCGGCGACCCGGTCGCCGGCCACGACACCGCGGGGTACCCGGAGTTCACGTACTGGCCGAAGTACAAGTCGCTCACCCACGAGCAGGTCTACTACCGCTGGCTGGAGCGCGCCTGGATGGGCGGCCTGCGGATGTTCACCAACCTGCTCGTCGACAACAACGTGCTCTGCGAGCTGTACCCGTACAAGAAGAACTCCTGCAACGAGATGGACGGCGTCCGCCTCCAGGCGCAGCGGCTGCGCGAGCTGGAGCGGTACATCGACGCGCAGGCCGGCGGTCCCGGCCGCGGGTGGTTCCGGATCGTGACGGACCCGTTCGAGGCGCGCCGCGTCGTCAACGCCGGCAAGCTCGCGGTCGTCATGGGCATCGAGGTGTCGGTGCCGTTCGACTGCGGCGAGCACCTCGAGGTCCCGCACTGCAGCGCCGCGGACATCAACGAGCGGCTCGACGAGGTGTACGCCCTCGGCGTGCGCCAGATGGAGCTGACGAACAAGTTCGACAACGCCCTCACCGGCGTCACCGGCGACTCCGGCATCCAGGGCCCGATCGTCAACTCCGGCAACAAGTACGAGACCGGCCACTACTGGCGGATGGGCACCTGCGACACGCCCGGCGACAACCGGCACGACAAGCTCCAGTCGAACGTCACCGACGGCCACGACGGGCAGAAGCCGCCGGTCGAGCCGGGTCGTGACGCCATCTTCGCGGGCGTGCTGGAGACGTTCGGCGAGACCGGTGTCGCGCCGGTCTACCCGCCCGGCCCGCACTGCAACAAGATCGGCCTCTCCGAGCTCGGCAGGACCGCGATCCAGGGGCTCATCGACCGGGGCATGATCTTCGACCCCGACCACATGAGCGCGCTGGCGCGGCGGCAGGCGATGGAGTTCGTCGGCTCCCGCGGCTACTCGGGCGTCGTGTCCAGCCACTCGTGGTCGGACGACCCGACGTACCGCACGATCCTCCAGCTCGGCGGCGTCGTGACGCCGCACGCGGGCTCGCCGACGTCGTTCGTCGCGAAGTGGCGCAAGCAGCGCGCGTGGGCCGAGGAGACCAACTGGCCGCTCTACGGCATCGGCTTCGGCTCCGACGTCAACGGCTTCTCCACGCAGGGCGGCCCGCGCAACCCCACCGAGGAGAACGACGTCGACTACCCGTTCACCGCGCTCGGCGGCGTCACCGTCGACAAGCAGCGCAGCGGCAACAAGACGTACGACTTCAACACCTCGGGCGTCGACCACTATGGCCTCTACCCCGACTGGGCCGAGGACGCGCGGGTCGTCGCCGGTGCCGACGGCGCCGCGCTGATGGCGGATTTGGCGAACGGTGTCGAGGCATACCTGCAGATGTGGGAACGCGCGATCGGCATCCAGGCGCAGTCGTGCCTGACCAGGTCCGACGTCAAGAAGCTCAAGAAGAGCATGACGCCCGAGGACGTCCTCGCGGCGGTCGGCCAGCCGAAGTCGCGGGTGGACGCGACGTTCACGTACTGCGGCCCGGCGGGCACGCTCGCGGTGTCGTTCGACGCGAACGGCAGGCTGCGCGCGATCGGCTAGCGCGAGCGGCGGCGCTGTTGCTCCTCGTCGCCTGCTCGCGCGAGGCCGCGCCGCCGGTGTCGCCGGCGCCGCCCGCATCGACGCGTCCTGTGCCGTCGTCCGCGACGCCGTCGGTGACGCCCTCGCTGACGTTCTCCCCGCTGCCGACGCGCACGCCGTCGCCGACGCCGCGCGTCATCACCGTGCGGTACCGCGTCGAGGTGCGGGCGAGCGGCGTGGCGTCGTTCCCCGGCGTCGTCGAGCGGACGCTCGACGACCCGCGCGGCTGGGAGCGCGCGGGGTTCCGGCTGGTGCGTGACGACGACGCGCCGTACGTCGTCGTCATCGCCGAGCCGGCCGAGGTGGACAGGCTGTGCAGGCCGTACGACACCTACGGCAAGTACTCGTGCCAGAACGGTCCCGTCGTCGCGCTCAACGCGAACCGCTGGCGGTACGCGACGCCCGAGTGGACGGGCGACCTCGCGACGTACCGGCAGATGCTCGTCAACCACGAGGTCGGCCACCTGCTCGGCATGCACCACCCGCCGAAGCCGCAGTGCCCCAGGCGCGGCGAGCTCGCGCTGGTCATGGCGCAGCAGAGCACCGAGCTGAACGGCTGCCTGCCCAACCCGTGGCCGCTGCCCGCGGAGATCCGCAGGGCGGCACGGCACGACCTGCCGCTGGCGCCGCCGTTCTCGCGGTAGGGAGACTGGGCTCGTGAAGCCGCGCATCGAGCCCGTCCGGTGGACGCCCCCGCCGGTGCCGTCGCGCGCGCGGCAGAAGACGGGGCCGGAGCCGTTCCCGCCGATGCGCCTGATCCACCTGCCAGGCCACGGCCCCGAGGACGTCGTCGTGGACGGCGAGGGCCGGCTCGTCACCGGCCTCCACGACGGCCGCATCCTCCGCGTCGATCCCGAGACGGAGGAGGCCGAGGAGCTGACGAACACGCACGGCCGCCCGCTCGGGCTCGAGCTGCTCGCGGACGGGCGGATCGCGGTCTGCGACACGAGGCTCGGGCTCGTCGCGCTCGACCCCGCGACCGGCGACATGGAGCTGCTCGCCAAGCGCATCGACGGCGAGGACATGCGCTTCTGCAGCAACGCCGCCCAGGCCTCCGACGGCACCGTCTTCTTCACCGACTCGTCGCACAGGTACGGCTTCGACCACTGGCGCGCCGACATCTACGAGCACACCGCGACGGGCCGCCTCTACCGGTGGCGCGACAACGAGACGGTCGACTGGCTGCTCGACGGGCTGGCGTTCGCGAACGGCGTCGCGCTGGCCGCCGACGAGTCGTACGTCGTCGTCGCGCAGACGGGCGCGTACGAGCTGACGCGGCTGTGGCTGACCGGGCCGAAGGAGGGGACGTACGAGCCCTGGGTGACGTTGCCGGGCAGCCCCGACAACATCCGGCGCGGTCCCTCGGGGCTGCTCTGGGTGACGCTGCCGAGCCCGCGCGACCGGCGGCTCGACTGGCTGCTGCCGCGTGCGCCGTGGCTGCGCAAGACCGCGTGGGCGCTGCCCGACCGGCTCGCGCCGCCGGTCCGCACGATCTGGGTGGTCGGCATCGACGACGAGGGCCGGATCGTGCGCGACCTGCAGGCGCCGGGACGCGAGTGGGCGTTCGCGACCGGTGTCGCCGAGCACGACGGGCGGCTCTACCTCGCATCCATCGCCGAGTCGTCGATCGCGGTGCTGGACCTGCGGTGATCTTCTTCGCGTCGGCGGACGAGCTTCGCGCGTGGCTCGCGGAGCACCACGGCATCGAGACCGAGCTGCTCGTCGGCTTCTGGCGCGTCGGCTCCGGGCAGCCGACGCTGACGTGGTCCGACGCCGTGGACCAGGCGCTCTGCTACGGCTGGATCGACGGCGTACGGCGCCGCGTCGACGAGCAGCGCTACACGATCCGCTTCACGCCGCGGCGGCGCGGCAGCACGTGGAGCAACGTCAACGTCGCCAAGGTCGAGCGCCTCCTCGCCGCCGGTCTCATGGCGCCCGCCGGCATTGCCGCGTGGGAGGCGCGCGACCCCGCGAAGACCGGCATCTACTCGTCCGAGAACCCGATCCCGCTCGCCCCGGAGTACGAGCGCGCGCTGCGCGAGCAGCCCGAGGCGTGGGCGTTCTGGGAACGGCAGCCGCCGTCGTACCGGCGGATGGCGACGTACTGGGTCATGAGCGCGAAGAAGGAGGAGACGCGGCAGCGCAGGCTCGCGCGCGTCATCGCGGACTCGGCAGCCGGCCGCCGGATCTAGACGATCCCGAACGTCTCCCGCGTCTTCGCGACCTGCTTGGCGAACAGCTCGCTCGACTTCGTCAGGTCCTTGCCCGTGGGGTCGGACTTCGGCTGGATGTACGCGAGCTCGAACTCCGACACGAAGCGGGTCGTCCACGCCTCGTAGTAGTGGCGGACGTAGTGCAGCGTCTTCTTCGTCTTGTCGGCGTAGATCCGCTCGATGTGCACGACGACCTCGTCGGCGCCGGGGATCGCGGGCGGCGTGACGACCTCCAGCTCGACGTAGAGCTTCTCCAGCGAGGTCCAGGACTTGCAGCCCGCCTGCGCCTTCGCGAGCGCGTCGCGCCACGCCTGCTGCTCGCCGAACGCGTACGCGCGGACGCCGTACGCCCCGATCGCCGCGCCGGGCTTGGTGCCCTCGGTGTGGTCCAGGTCCCCCCTCGCGCGCGGCGGGTGCAGGGTGCGCGCGTTCGGCTGGCCCGGACAGAGGTCGCCCTTCTGCTTCTGCTTCGCGGTGTTGACGGCCTTCGGCGTGACCCACGGCTTGCCGAGCTCGGCCGAGGTGACGACGGCCTTCTTCACGCGCGTCTTGTCGGACTCGACTGGCGGCAGCGTCGGCGTGGGGGACGGCGTCGGCGCCTGCGTCGTGGGCTGCGCCTCCGGCGTCGACTCGGACGCGCACGCGGGGAGCGCGAGCGCGAGGACCAGGGCCGCGATGCCGTACGCCTTCATGTGCCGCCTTCCAGTCAGCCCCGTTCTCCGCAAACTACCGATCGGGTACGCCGTCGCGCGGGTGTTTGCGGCAAGTCACCGGGAGGCGAGGGCATGCGCAGCGCGGGGACAGAGCGGGTGGCTGTTGTTCGTCGCAGTGGCGCAACCCGGTCGAGCCCAACCCTGCAGCCCGGCCGCCGGTCTCACGCGTCGTGATCTTCAAGGAACGGGCAGGGTCGTCCGCCACCGGAGGCCCACCGCCCGTCAGGAGGGTGAGGCTCCCGGTTGCGCGGGGAGTCAGCGCGCGGCGAGGTACTCCTCGGCGAGGCGCATCTCGGCCTCGATCAGCTTCATGACCTGCGCCTCGGCCTCCTTGCCGATCCGCCCCCCGATGAGCGGCACCTTGATCTCGACCTTCGCGACGACGGTGTACGTCGAGCCGGTGCCGTCGGGCACGACCTCGAACGTCCCGCCGGCCTTGCCCGGCAGCTTCGACTCGGACGTCCAGGTGGCCGTGCAACGTTCGGCGGAGATCGTGTCCCACTGCTCGACCTGCGTGATCTCGCCGGTGCCCGCGAGCGAGCGCAGCGGGCCGGGCAGGTCGTCCAGGGGCAGCCGGCGCGGGAACCGTACGGTCGCGGTGTCGCCCGTGCGCGTGACGGTCGGGGTGCCGATGCCGCCGAGGCGTTCGGCGCGGAGGCGCTGGTAGTCCTCCGACAGCATCGACTCGACGAGGTCGAGCGGGGGCAGCGGGAACGTCCTGGACACCGTCGTCGTCATGGCGCCACGATACGGAACATAGTTGCGAGCGGTACGGTTATAGTTGCACACGCAACGAACCGAGGAGGCTCTCGTGCCCGCCGTCACCGCCGACCCGATCACCCTGCCCCGCGTCCCTGCCCCGACGCTCGGCGACGTCCCGCGCCCCGTGCGCTCGGTGACGACCGCGCCGCAGGGGTACGAGGGAGAGGGCTTCCCCGTGCGCCGCGCGTTCGCCGGCGTGCAGCTCCGTGATCTCGACCCGTTCATCCACATGGACGAGATGGGGTCGGTCGAGTACGGCCCGGGCGAGCCCAAGGGCACGTCGTGGCACCCGCACCGCGGCTTCGAGACGGTGACGTACATGCTCGACGGGATCATGCAGCACCAGGACAGCCATGGCGGCGGCGGCGTCATCCGCGACGGTGCCACGCAGTGGATGACCGCGGCGCGCGGCATCCTGCACATCGAGACGCCGCCGGAGCAGCTGGTCGTGTCGGGCGGGCTGTTCCACGGTTTCCAGCTGTGGGTCAACCTGCCGGCCAAGGACAAGATGATCGCGCCGGCGTACCAGAACCTCGAAGGCGAGGACGTCACGCTGCTCGCGTCTCCGGACGGCGGCGCGTTGATCCGGCTCATCGCCGGGTCGCTCGGTGGCGTCACCGGTCCCGGCTCGACGCGGACGCCGATCACGCTCGTCCACGCGACCGTCGCGCCCGGTGCGCGGCTGGAGCTGCCGTGGCAGGCCGACTTCAACGCTCTGGTCTACGTCCTCCGCGGCGCGGGCACCGTCGGCACGCCGGGCGCGCCGATCCGCGCGGGCCAGCTCGCGGTGCTCGGCGCAGGCGACTCCCTCGCCGTCGCGGCGAACGAGTCGCAGGACTCCGTCACGCCCGCGCTCGACGTGCTGCTGCTCGGCGGCCGGCCGATCCGCGAGCCGGTGGCGGCGTACGGGCCGTTCGTCATGAACACCCGCGAGGAGCTGCAGCAGGCCGTGGACGACTACCGCGCCGGTCGGCTCGGTGTCATCCCGCCCGACGCGCTGATGCCCCACGTCGTGCGTTAGTCCTCCAGCCCCGGCGGCTTCGCCTGCCACCACCAGCGGAACCGCGAGAGCTTCGCCTCCCTGCGCCGCACGGTGGAGACCGCACCCGAGACCGTGATGTTGCCGGCGTCGACCACCGCGTACTCGGCGGCGACGCCGGCAACGGTCGTCCAGCTGTCGGCGAGGAACGGCCGCGAGTCGACGATCTCGTCCATGCCCCCGGCGGTCACGCGGACGTAGAGCAGCAGCTCGGGGTTGGCGCGCGCCGCCAGCACCTCGGCCCTGGCCGCCTCGATCAGCGGCGCTCGCCCGCCGCCGGACGGCGGCGTCACGACCTCGTTGACGAATGTCGCGATCTCCTCGGCGAGCGCGACGAGGGCGTCATGTCCCGGGCCTTCGTCGTCGGACCGGTCGCGCAACGCCTTCCGCTCCGCACGCAGCTTGTCGAGCTCCTTCGCGGCGGCGGCGGAGTCCAGCCGCTTGATGAGCTCGACCACTTGCGCGTGCTCGTTCGCGTCCGCCGTGGCGCCGGCGGCCGCCGTGGCCTCGTCGGCGGCGGCTTCGGCGATCTTCTTCGCGAGGTCCGTACGTGCCCGTCTCTCGATCGCGGCGACGCGCCGTACGACGTCGGTGGCGGCGATCGTGGACGGCAGCAGGCGGTCCACCCGGATGTTCGTGACGCCCGCGGCGGCGAGGTGGTGCGCGACCTGGAGGTCGAACCCGAGGTTGTCGACCGGCACCTCGCGCCCGCTGAGCTGGTAGTCGTGCGCGAACAGCTTGCTGACGATCCCGGCGACCTGCAGCGCGCCCGCGGCGACCGAGATCGGGGCCACGGTGGCCAGGCGGGGGCCGGCGCTCTTCTTCGCCGGTGCCTTCTTCGCGGGCTTCTTCGGCGGCGGCGCGGGCGCCTCGTCGCGTTCGGGTACGACGGCGTCGAGGCTCGTCTCCAACCCGTCGAGCCGGTGCAGGAGCAGTGCCAGCAGGTCGGCGCCCCGGAGGGCGCCGAGGTCCTCCACGATGCGTACCGGTCGCCCGGCGACCTTGGCCTTCACCGCGGCCGCCACGTCGGAGGCGAGCGTGGCGCTCGTCCTGTGGACCATGACCCGCCCGAGGCCGCTCGTCTTGTCGCCGCGTTCGACCTTGTCCTTGGCGGGGTCGAGCTCCAGCTTGGGCGGGTCCTTCTTCTCTTCCTTCTTGTCGTCCTTCTTCGGCTCTTCCTTGCCGGTCGATCCACCGTTCAGCGCGACCATGGCTCTCCCCGTCCTCAGGCTTACGCCGCGACCGTAGACCGCCGGAGGCCCGCTCGTCCGCGAATCGGTCAGGCAGCCGCGTACGTCTCGGCGGCGGCGCGCACGATGTGCAGGCCGTCCATGCCGGGGAGCTTGTGGACGTTGCCGTCGAGGCGTTCGACCACGGGGCCGTCCACGAGGTGGCGGAGGAGGAACGCCGTCTCCTCCCTCGGCATGACCGAGGACCCGACCGGCGCCCACTTCGTCCGCAGCGCCCAGCGCACCAGGCGTCGCGCGCGTGGCGAGGCGGCGAGACGGCGGCGTGCCTCGGTGGCGTAGAACGCGATGTGCCGCGCCTCCTGCCGCTGGATCCGGTCGAGCAGCTCGGTGAGGACGGGGTGGTCCTCGCGCTCGGCGAGACGGGCGTAGCCGGCCTGCGTGGACCACTCGTTCACGGCTCCCCACGTCATATGCACCGCGACGAACGCGTCGCCGAGCACCGAGCCCGCTATCGCGTTGACGATCGGCGCCAGGCGGTCGCCGCGGCCGAGCCGCCTGCGCATGGGCGCGATCCGCTCGGTGCCGGCGGCCTCGCCGTGCGCCTCGAGGACGCGGGCGAGGGCGGCGCCGTGCCAGTGCTCCTCGTAGTTCCACATCGTGAGGAACGTCGTCACGCGCGGGTCCTTGTGCGAGGGCGTGACCAGGAGGTCGCGCAGGTAGCAGACCGTGTGGCTCTCGACGTCGTGCATGTACCGGATGCAGCGCAGGCCCTCGGGGGAGAGCGGGCGGGAGCGGAACGCGTCGAAGTCGATGCCGTCGAGGCTGACGGGAGCGACCTGCCGCTGGTAGGCGTCGATGTCGAACATGCCCGAGCGTTCGTACGCCGCGGCGCGGGCGGTTCAGTCGGGGCGGGGCTGGTCGGCGAGGAAGCGTTCGAGCTCGGCGCCGAGCTCCTCGCCGGTCGGCAGCGGGCGGCCGTCGGGCAGCAGCCCGCCACGGCTCGCGACGAACGAGTCGTACTGCTCCTCCAGCGTCCGCACGACGGCCTCGACCTCGGCGTTGTCGGTGACCTGCTCGTCGATGAGCCGCCGCGTCTCGACCGCGGCCTCGGCGAGCGCGGCGGTCGGCAGCGAGAGCCCGGACACCCGCGCGATCGCGTCGACGAGGGACGCGGCGGCACCGGGGTACGGCGCGTTCGCCACGTAGTGCGGTACGTGCACCGCGAAGCCCGCCGCCGCGAGCCCGTCCTGCCCGAGCCGGAACTCCAGCAGGTGCCCCGCCGCGCCCGGCACCTGGACGGTCGCGACCCACGCGTCGAAGCCCTCGGTCAGCTCCTTCGCCGAGCCGTGCGCGATGACGCCCGCGGGACGGGTGTGCGGGACCGCCATGGGGATGGCGTTGAGGCCGATGGTGAGGCGGACGTCCAGGGCGTCGACGACGAGGCGTACGGCGCGCGCGAACCGTTCCCACTGCACGTCCGGCTCGGGCCCGTGGAGCAGGAGGTACGGCGTGCCGGCCGCGTCGCGCAGCGCCTGGACGGTGAGCGACGGCGCGTCGTACGTCTCCCAGTGGTCCTCGACGAACAGCATCGCCGGCCGCCGCGCCCGGTAGTCGTGGAGCTGGTCGACGTCGAACGTCACCACGGTCTCCGGCTCGCCCGTGGCGAGCAGGTGCTCGACGGCGAGCCGCCGTGCGGCGCCGGCGTCGACGAAGCCGTCGAGCGCCACGACCATGACCGGCTGCCCGAGGTCGGGGCGGTCGGGAGCGATGGTGAACAGGTCCGCGGGGTCCAGCACGCGTCCATCCTCTCCCCGATCCGGCCGTGCGCGCAGGAGATCGGGGCGCTGGGGCGAAGGTGCCACCCGCCCGGACGTTGCCCGCCGGGCCGCCAGAGAACCAGGAGCCCTACGTTGAGCCGTCGCCCCGCCCTGCTCGCCCTCGCCGCGCTCGCGGTCGGCGCGCTGTCCGTGCCCGCCACGGCCGCGCCCGCCGCGGGGACGTTCGAGACGTCGTTCACCCCGACCGAGTGCGGGGCGCGGGTGCCCGTGCCGGTCGCCGTCGGCGAGACCGCGCTGGCCGTCGTCGCGCACGCGACCGTGCCCGCCAACGACATCGTGCTCAACGTCTTCCGCAACGGCGCCCTCCTCGCCGCCGCCGACTCCGCGACGAGTCCCGAGGCATACGTCTCCACGACGCTGCCCGCCGCCACCGCGACGGACGTGGTCGAGGCGCAGGTCTGCCCGTTCAACCCGCCAACGGTCGCGGCGACGGCGCCGTACACGGCCGTGGGGGCGTACGCCTGGGGCACCGCGCCGACGCTGCCGTCACTGCCGACCTCCCAGCAGGAGCCGGACGGCAAGAAGACCGTGCGCGTGCCGGTGCTCGACGAGGTGCTGATCCCGTGGGGCGCGCCGGGCGCGGGGGCGGACGTGACGTTCCCCGAGGGGACGTACAACAAGGCCGAGCTGGTGCTGCACGACCACCCGGACGGCGACGCGTTCGACCGGCTGCTCACGGTCGAGGTGGACGGCGTCGAGATGATGCGCGTCATCACGCCGCGCGTGGACTACTCGGTGCGCTGGGACGTGACGCCGTACCTGTCGCTGCTGACCGGCGGGACGCACCGGGTGTTCGTGCACGAGGAGTCGTACCTCGGCCGCGGGCACGTCGTGACGCTCGACGTCGTGCTGCACCAGGCGAAGAAGACGCCGCCGTCGGTCGCGTCGGTCATCGAGGCGCCGTACAACTACGTGCCGCTCGGCCCGCGTTCGGGCGGCGGCTGCGCCGGCAACCTCGGCGACGTCAACCTCGACTACGACGCGCACATCGACGAGGCGCGCCCGGTCACGGTGCCCGTCTCGACCGAGAAGCTGAAGTCGGCGACGTTCTACGGCTACCTCACCGCGCACGGCTGCGAGGAGTTCTGGTACTCCAACCTCCGCCCCAACCCCGTCCGCAAGATCACGCTGGGGCTCGGCGGGGAGACGTTCGCGGACTTCGTGCCGACGCCGTACGTCTACGCGTTCATCGGCGGCGACCCCAACGACCCGACGTGGAACGCCATCGACACCGTCGCGTGGAACACCGCCCAGCCCGTCCTCGGCGAGCACGGCGTACACACCGGCGAGGGCGTGATCCCGCCGTACGTGTTCGACGTCACCGACCTCGTCCGCGACCTCGGCCCCGGCACGCACGACCTGTCGATCCGCGTGGAGAACGGCAACGGCGTGTGGTTCTTCTCCGGTCAGGTGCTCCTGGCGTTCGGGAGCGGCAACGCCGGGTAGCCCTTGGGCATGGCCCGCGACGAGGTGACGTACTGGTTCGACCCCGGCTGCCCGTGGACGTGGGTCACGTCGCGGTGGCTGGTCGAGGCCGCCGCGGTGCGCTCGCTCGCCGTCGAGTGGCGGCTGCTCAGCCTGTCGATCCTCAACGAGGGCCGCATCGAGGAACGCCGGCTCGAGCGGATGGAGTTCGGCGCGGGCGTCCTGCGGGTGCACGCGGCCGCGCGTGAGGACAGCGGGAACGTCGGCGTGGGGCGGCTGTTCACGGCGTACGGGCACCGGGTCCACGACCTGAAGGAGCCGTTCGAGCCGATGACGGTGGCGAAGGCGCTGGCCGACGCGGGCCTGCCCCAGTCGCTGCTCGCAGCGCTCGACGCGCTGGACGAGCCGGCCTGGGACGCGGCCGTGCGGCTCGACCACGAGGCCTCGCAGGAGGCGGCCGGTGGTGAGGCGGGCAGCCCGGTGGTGGCGTACGGCGGCGTGGGGTGGTTCGGGCCCGTGCTCGCGTCCGCGCCGACCGGTGAGCGCGCGGGCGAGGTCTGGGACGACCTCACGCGGCTCATCACGCGCGACGAGGTGTTCGAGGTCAAGCGCGGCCGGACGCGCCCGCCGCGGGTCGCCTAAGCAGCCGTCTTGAAGCGGCGCACGGCGGTCTTGGCGCCGCAGTAGCCCGCGGCGTTGCACGGCTTGGCGACCCACTCGTACGACCTGCCGCGGGCCAGCTTGCCGGCCTCGATCGTGTAGCGCGCGCGGGTGCCGTTGGCGACCTTGACCGCCTTGTTGTTGCTGATGTCCCACGTCGCCGAGCCGGCGCGACGCACGTAGAAGTACATGGTGTCCATGCCGGGCACGCGGTTGCTGTCGACGGCGGAGATCGTCGGCGTCACCGAGAGACCGGTCGTGCCGTGCGCGGGCGACGGGCCGAGCGGGAGGTTGGGCGGCGTCGTCCAGCGCTTGGCCGCGAGGACGCGTCTCACCGACGCGACGGCGGAGGCGCGGGAGTAGGAGCCGTTGCCGAGCGCCGTACGGATCCGGCTCACGACGGCCATGGGGTCTGTGTCGACGAGGGCCATGTCGGCGCCGTACCTCAGCGCGCGGACGGCCGCCTCCGCCGGCGAGATGCCGAGCGACGTGATGGCGCGCATCGACAGCGAGTCGGTGAGGATCAGGCGTCCGCTGCCGATCTTGGCGCGCAGGTACTTCAGCGCCTTCGGCGATATCGACGCGGGCGTACCCGGCTCAGTGAGCCCGGGCACCTTGAGGTGGCCGACCATGACCGCCGGGACGCCGGCCGCGACCGCCATCTCGAACGGCACCATGTCGCGATCCTCCATGGTGGACAGCGGGGGAGTCGTGGCGCCGCCGCTGTGCGTGTCGGTCGCCTGCCCGTGGCCCGGCCAGTGCTTGGCGACGGTGAGAACGTGCGCGGGCCGCATCCCTTTGTGCCACGCCGTCACGAACTTCCCGACGGTCGAGGGCGCCTTCGCGAACGCTCGGTCGCTGCGTTCGATGTAGTAGCCGGGCACCTTGATGTCCGCGACCGGCGCGAGGTCGACGTCGACGCCGAGCGCGCGCATCCGCTTCGCGTAGTCGAGCGCGCGGGTCTGCACCTGCCACGGCTCGCGGTTGAGGCCCATCCACTCGGCCGAGGGGAGTGCGTAGATCGCGCGGGCGAGCCGCTGCACGCGCCCGCCCTCCTCGTCGGACATGACGAACGGCACGACGGGGCCCGCCGCGCGTACCGAGGCGAGCTGCGTACGGAGGTCGGACGGTGGCGTGCCGAGCAGCACGACCCCGCCGAGGCCCGCTGACGCCCAGGACCGCGCCGTGGAGAGGCTCGACATCGGCACCGACGCGACGACGAGCTGCGCGGCGAGCTGGCCGTCGGTCCACTTCGCCGGATCGGCCGGCAGCGCCGCCGCGGCGGGCGACGACGGCAGCACGAGGGCCGCTGCGAAGAGCAGCAGCGCGGCGAGGCGGGCACGGACCATGCCTATGACTGTGCCAGCCGCGCAAGCCCCGTAACGGATATTCCGGGTATCTGTGCATCGACACTTTGAGTGGCTGTGGAGAACTCTGCTCAGCCGAGCTGCTCCGCGCGGCAGGACGTCGCGTCGCGGTCCGGGCGCCAGCGCACCAGCCGCGCCGGGTGCCGGAAGCGCAGGCCGTCCACCTGCGAGTACGCCACTTCGGCCACCAGCACCGGGCGGAGCGGGACCCAGTCCGGTGCCACGCCGGCGAGGTGCTCCCACGGGTGCCCGGCCAGCGGTGAGACGTACGCCGCGAGCTGCTCCACGAGCCGCGCCCGCTCGCTCGCCGCGAACGCCTGCACCACGCCGACGTGCACCAGCTCCGTGCCCTGCCAGAGGCCGAGCAGCAGTGAGCTCAGCACCGGCCCCTCGTTGACGCGCATGCCCGCGACGACGCACTCCACCGTGCGCTCGCGCTTCACCTTGACCATGACCCGCTTGCCCGGCTGGTACGTGAGGCCGGCCGCCTTCGCGACGACGCCGTCGATCGCGCCGCCCGGCGGCTTCGCGAGCCACTCCTCGGCCTCGGCGGGGTCGGCCGTGCTGGGGGTCGCCCGCACGCCTGACCCCGCGACGAGCGCGACGAGGCGTCGCCTGCGTTCGGTGAACGGCCGTTCCGCCAGGTCATCGCCGCTCTCGCGCATGAGGTCGAACGCGACGTACGACGCCGGCGTCTCCCTGCGCAGCCGTTCGACCCGCGTCTCCGCGGGGTGCAGCCGCGCCATGAGCGCCGCGAAGTCGGGTACGCCGTCCGCGCACGCGAGCAGCTCGCCATCCAGCACGCAGTCGCGCGGCAGCGCGGTCAGCGCCTCGACGATCTCGGGGAAGTAGCGGGCCAGCGGCTTGCCGTGCCTGCTGCGCAGGTCCACCGCGCCGGCCTCGACGTACGCCAGGCAGCGGAACCCGTCCCACTTGGGCTCGTACGTCCACTCCTCGCCCAGCGGCAGCTCGCGCGCGAGGGCGGCGAGCATCGGGGTGACGGCACGGCGGTCTGGGCGCACGGAGACTGCATACCCGCGCCAACTGGCACTAAGGCGCCAACGCGAGAACGCTCGCGATCGTGTCGGCCTCGACGGCCGGCTTGTCGTCGCGGTAGCGGAGCACGCGCGCGAACCGCAGCGCCACCCCGCCCGGGTACCGGGGTGAGGTCTGCACCCCGTCGAACGCGATCTCCACCACGAGCTCCGGCCGCACGAACACCTGCCACGCGTTGCGCGACGTCTCCAGCGCGAGCAGCCGCTCGGTCTGCCACCGCAGCAGCTCGTCGGTCAGCCCCTTGAACGTCTTCCCGAGCATCACCCACCCGCCGCTCTCGGGGTCGCGGGCGCCGAGGTGCAGGTTCGACAGCCAGCCGTGACGGCGGCCGTGCCCCCACTCGGCGGCCAGCACGACGAGGTCGAGGGTGTGCCTCGGCTTGACCTTGAGCCAGGCCGCGCCGCGGCGTCCCGCGTCGTACGGGAGGTCGAGACTCTTCGCGACGACGCCCTCGTGGCCGCGTTCGACGGCGTCCGCGAAGAACGCCGTGGCCTCGTCGAGAGCGCCGGTGACGACCCGCGGGACGCGGTACTCCTGGGGTACGGCGCCCTCCAGCGCAGCCCACCGTTCGTGGCCAGGGGCGCCGAGCAGGTCGGCGCCGTCGGCGTGCAGCACGTCGAAGAAGAACGGCGTCAGCGGCACGTCCGACCGCGCGCCGCGGGTCGCCACCCGGGACCCCGTGACCTGGAACGGCCGCGGCCGCCCGTCGTCCGCGAGCGCCACGGCCTCGCCGTCGAGCACGACGTCCGTGAGCGGCAGCGCGCGGGCGATCGCGACCAGCTCAGGCACGCGCTCGGTGACCTCGTCGAGCGTCCGCGTGAACACCGCGACCTCGCCGCCCGAGCGGTGCACCTGCACGCGGACGCCGTCGACCTTCCACTCCCAGCCTGCCTCGCCGAGGCGTTCGACGGCGTCGGCGACGTCGGTGGCGGGGGAGGCGAGCATCGGCTGGACGGGCCGCCCGACCTCGAGCCGGAACGCCCCCAGCGCCGCCGGGCCCTCGCGCCAGATCGCCTCCGCGACGGGCGGGAGGGCACCGCGCAGCATGGCGGCGCGGCGTACCTCGGGAGCGGGCACGCCCGCCGCCTTGGCGACCGCGTCGGACACCAGCGACTCGAGCGCGCCCTGGCGCAGCTCGCCCCCGACGAGGCCGACGAGGAGGCGCTGCTCGGCCTCCGTGGCCCGCCCGAACAGCTCCGCGAGCAGCCTGCGTCGCTCTCCCGTCGAGCCTGCGCCGGCGCACGCGGCGATGCGGCTGAACGTCGAGTCGACGTCGAGACACTCCAGCGTCTCGTCGTCAGCCGGGCCCGGCAGGTCCGAGAGCGAGCGGTAGCCGACGCCGGTACGCCGCTGCGGCAGCTCGCCCGACAGGTAGGCCACGACGACCGCGACGTCGTCGGCGCTCGCCGCGGCGAGGCAGGCGGCGAGCAGCTCGGCCTTGCGGTTGCGCGCGCTCGTCCCCGCGACGGCGGCGGACGTCCTGGCGACCTCGGCGAAGCGCACGGAGGCATTCTCCCGCCGTAGGGTCCGGGCATGGTGCTACGGCGGCTCGGCCAGGCGTGTCTCGGCGCGGTGTTCGTGGGGGCGGCGGCCGACGTGCTGCGCGACCCGGCGCCGCGCGCGGCGAAGGCGGCCAGGCTGGGGCTGGCCGAGAAGCTCGGCACGGACGAGCTCACGCTGGTCCGTGCCAACGCCGCCGCCATGGTCGTCGGCGGCCTCGCCGTCGCGACCGACAGGCTGCCGCGGGTCGCGGCGCTCGGCCTCGCCGCCAGCCTGGTGCCGACGACGCTCGCCGGGCACCGGTTCTGGGAGGAGACGGACCCGGTCGTCCGCAAGAACCAGCAGGTGCACTTCCTCAAGAACGCCGGCCTGCTCGGCGGCTGCCTCATCCTCGCGTCGAACCGACCCCGTGCCGTCCGTCACCGACCCGGGTGACCCGCGGCTCGCGGACTACCGCGGGCTCCGTGACCCGGCCGGGCGGGTGGCGTACGAGCGTGCGCACGGCGTGTTCGTGGTCGAGGGCGCGCTCGCCATCGAACGGCTGCGGGAGTCGGCGTACGAGGTCCGCTCGCTGCTCGTGACGCCGGCGATGCTGGACCGGCTCGGGCTCGGCGACGACGAGGCGTACGTCGCTGACCGCGAGGTGATCGCGGAGGTCGCGGGCTTCGACGTGCACCGCGGCGCGCTCGCCATCGCGACGCGACCGCCGCCGCGCGACCCAGCCGAGATCCTGGAGCGCGCGACCACCGTGCTCCTCCTCGAACGCCTCAACGACCATGAGAACGTCGGCGTCCTCTTCCGTGTCGCCCGCGCGCTGGGCGCGGACGCCGTGCTGCTCGACCCGGAGACGTGCGACCCGCTGTACCGGCGCGCGGTCCGCGTGTCGCTCGGTCACGTGCTGCACGTGCCGTTCGCGCGCGTGGAGTCGATGCGGCAAGGGCTGGACCTGCTGCGGCGCAACGGGTTCACGACATACGCCCTCACGCCCGCCGGCGACGAGCGCGTGGGCGACGTGCGACCGGGAGAGCGGCGAGCGCTGCTGCTCGGGGCCGAGGGGCCGGGGCTGCGACAGGAGACGATCGACGCCGCCGACCACCGGCTCCGGATCCCCATGCGCGAGGGCGTGGACTCGCTCAACGTCGCCACCGCCGCGGCCATCGCGCTGCACCGCCTGGCGGACGTCCGATAAAGCGGCGTCCCGCATACCGAACGGGATTCGTGCTTGACTCGCGAACGACCCGGACATTTGGGTCGTTTCCGACCGCAAAGGAACCCCTACATGCGCGGATTGCGCGTTCTCTCGACCCGCCGGCTCGCCGCTCTCACGGCCGCCGGTCTCACCCTCTCCCTCGGCAGCGTCGCCGTGCCCGCCGCGCACGCGGACGGCCCCGGCGTCGGCACGCCCTGGGTCGTCACCGTCGGCGACTCGTACATCTCCGGCGAGGCCGGCCGCTGGGCGGGCAACACGAACGACGGCGAGCAGTACCACGACGCGCTCGGCTCGACGGCGTACTTCGACAACGCCGGGCGTACGGCCGAGGTCATCGACCGCTGTCACCGCTCGTGGGCGGCGGAGACGTACATCGGCGGCGGCGTCAACGGCTACAACCTCGCGTGCTCGGGCGCGCGCACGTCGACGTTCACCGACGGGGACGGGCGCTTCAAGCCGGGCCTCGACTTCTACGTCTCCGGCTCGAACCAGGGCCAGGCGCGGATGCTCCAGACGTTCGCGAGCACGCACAACGTGAAGATGGTCGTCGTCTCCATCGGCGGCAACAACTTCAACTTCGGCTCGATCGTGAGCACCTGCGTCGCCGACTTCCTCGGCTCGCCGTCGTGGTGGCCCGACTACTGCAAGGACGACAGCAGCGTCACCGCCAACTTCACGTCGGCCAACATCAGCGCGCAGACCACCGCCATCAAGAACGCGCTGCTCAACGTCCGCCAGGCGATGACCAACGCGGGCTACGGCAGCACGGCGTACTCGATCCTCGTGCAGAACTACATGAGCCCCCTGCCGAACGGCTCGGGCTTCCGTTACTCGCAGAGCGGCTACACGCGCCAGTCCACCGGCGGCTGCGGGTTCTGGAACGCCGACGCCGACTGGGCCAACTCGTACGCGCTGCCCACCATCAACAACTCGGTGACGAACGCGATCAGCCAGAGCGGCATCACGAACATCAGGACGCTCAACCTGACGAGCGCGTTCAACGGCCGCCGGCTCTGCGAGAGCACCGTCGGCCTGCTCGAGGAGAAGGGCCTGTGGGACTGGCGCAGCGCCGGTGCCGTCGACCAGACCGAGTGGGTCAACCAGATCCGCACGGTGACGACCTGCTGCGGCAACTACTACCTCCAGGAGTCGCTGCACCCCAACTACTGGGGCCAGCTCGCGCTGCGCAGCTGCGTGCGGCTCGCGTACAACGGCGGGGCCGCGCGCAGCGGCTCCTGCCGCATCGCCGGCACCGGCAAGAACGCCGCCGGTGAGCCGCTGATGTCGCTGGTCTAGACGGAAGCACGACGAGGGGCGCGGCCGGGAACACCCTGGCCGCGCCCCTCGTGCCGTTCAGGGACTACGCCGGGCGGTACAGCCCGAACGCCGCGCCCTGCGGGTCGGCGGCGACGACGTACCTGCCACCGCCGGGGACGTCGTCCGGACCGGCCATGATCGTGCCGCCGAGCGCCGTGATCTCGCCGGCCAGCTTGTCGGGGTCGGTCGTCTGGAAGTACGGCATCCAGTACGACGGGATGTCCGCGGGCATGCCCGGCGGCTTCGCCATCATCCCGGCGATCGTCTTGTCGCCGAGGCCGAACTCCGTGTACGCCATGCCGCCGCCGTCGGACGTCTCGGCAGTCCAGCCGAACACGTCGCCGTAGAACGTCTTCGACGCCTCGGTGTCGGACGTCGTCAGCTCGACCCAGGTGAGCGCGCCGGGCTCGTCGGTGAGCCGAGCGCCCCGGTGCTCCTTCGGCTGCCAGAGCGCGAACACCGCGCCGGCCGGGTCGGCGAGCACCGCCATCCGGCCGGACGTGAACACGTCCATGGCAGGGAACAGCGCGCTGCCGCCCGCGGCCTGCGCCTGCTCGACGGTCTTGTCGGCGTCGTCGACGTTGACGTAGACCTGCCAGCGCGAGGGGCCTGGGTCGCCGGGCTGCTTCGGCGAGAGGGCGGCGACGTGCAGGCCGTTCAACGTCAGCATGGTGTAGCCGCCCGCGTCGGGCATCTCCACCGGCTCCGCGGTCCAGCCGAAGATCGTCGCGTAGAACGTCGTCGCCGCGGCGGTGTCGTCGGTCATCAGGTCCGCCCACGCGAACTCGCCGTGGGCGAACTCGGTCCTCTCCGCCATGCGTCTTCCTCCGTAAGTCGTCGATAGGTGGCCCCGACGCTAGTCCTTCGTGGAGACCTCGCGCGAGAGTCGAAGGACCACTCGCGGGCGGCCCCCAGGCCGGGTACCGTGGCACGCGGCGTCAGTCCGATCCATGGCCCCCGGTCCCAACCTTGTCGCTACGAGCGACACACCGCCGAGAGGCGACCTGGCGGGCTGACGTCGCGGCCGCCCGGGGGAGACCCTGGGCGGCCTTTTACCTGTCGCCTTCCCTGGAGAGCCGTGCCCGACCGTCAGCACCACAAGCCCGTGCCGTTGCCGCCGGAGGTCGTCGAGTCCATCAGCGACCGCCGCGCGGACACCACGCCGACGGCCGAGCTGCTCGAACGCCTCGAGTCCGCGCTGCGTCTCCTGCCGGCCGCCGAGCGCAACGCCGTCCTCGCCGCGCACGCCGACGAGGGGGGCGCCGCCAACGTCGCCGCCGACTTCGGCATCTCCGCCGAGGACGCCGAGGCGCTGACCCGCAACGCCGTACAGCTGCTGCGCGGCGCGCTCGCCGACCTCGACCCCGAGCCGACGCCGGACTACGCGACCGTGGAGCGCCCCACGACCGCCGCGAAGCGGCACGCGGAGTAGCCCTAGCGGACCGCCGCGGCGACGGCCGCCGCCACCTCGTCGCGGGTCGGCGCCGGCGACCGCGGCGGGGTGAAGCCCTCCGCGCGGACGGCCGCGACGCGCGCGAGGACGTGCGGGTCGTTCTGCACGTCGTCGGGCGTCCGCAGGTTGCCGCTCATCGCGACGAACGCCCCGTACACGTCGCGGTCGCGCATCGCCGCGACGGCCACGTCCTCGTACGTCACGCCCTCCGGTCGCGGTGGGAGCGGCGCGGCGTGGAGGGCGTTGCGCCAGCGGGCGCTGCGCCGCTCGTCGACCTCGCGCGAGCTGCGCACGAAGGGCTCGACCTCGCGGGTCAGCGCGGCGTCGTACGTGAGCGCGACGTCGCCGGGATCGCTGTGCGCCAGCGCTTCCCGGACGAGGTACGCGCTCGTGATCGCCATCGTGACGCCGCGGCCGTACGTCGGGTTCGACGTCGCGGCGGCGTCCCCGGCGAGCAGCAGCCCGGTAAGGAGCGGCCGGTCGTCGCGGACCGTACGGCGCAGGGCGTTGTGCTGCCCGGCCATGACGACGGGGTCGTGCAGCGGCGTCGCGAGGTCCGGGCTGACCCACGGCGCCATCATCGGCACGGCGGCCGCCGCGGCGACGAAGCCGCGCGGGTCGTGCAGCCCCTTCAGCGCGTCGTCGCTGTCGTCGGTCTGCATCGTCACGCCGAACGTCTCGCCGTCGCCCGCGAAGATCAGCATCGTCGCCGCGTCGAGCTCCTGCATCTCCCCGAAGCCGCGCCGCATGGGCGGCGGCGTCGCGCCGGGACGCAGCGCGTAGTAGCGCGTGTGGTAGCGGTTGCCGCAGGGCGTCGACTCCTCGGGCAGCGGCCCGATGCCGTTGTCCGCCAGCCATTTCGGCGTACGCGTCCGGCGCCCGCTCGCGTCGACCACGAGGTCGGCGGCAGTGGTCGTGCCGTCGGCGAGCGTCACGCCGGTCACCCTCGGGACGGCGCCGCCGTCGTCGAACGCGAGGCCGGTGACGGCGGTGCGTTCGGCGCGGATGCCGAGGGAGGCGGCGTACGCGTGCACCGCCCAGTCGAACACAGGCCGGCGCGTCGCGAGCACCACGAGCTCGTCGTCGCCGGGTCGCGGCGCGCGGTCCTCGATCCACGGCGGCAGCACGTCCATGAGCCGGATCACGCGCGCGCCCTCGTCGCGGAGCGCGGCGTACAGGGCGGGATGGTCCGCCTGGAGGTGACGTACGGCGCGGGCGAGGAACAGGTGTGACTGCCGAAGCTGCGGCGTGCCCGGGCGCTCCCACGTGAGGAACGCCTCCTCACGGCCGGCCGGGGGAGCGGGGTCGCGCTCGTACACCGTCACGTCGTGCCCGTCGGCGGCCAGCGTGAGGGCCGTGAAGAGCCCCGCGACACTTCCGCCGAGGACGGATATCCGGCTCATGATCGGGAACGGTAGCGCTGACAGCCGCCACCCACCTGGAGGATGCCCGATGGCCGCCGACCGCAAGAGCTACCACGTCGTGCCGTACGTCAACGGCTGGCAGATCCGCCTCGGCGGTGCCGACGACGAGAGCGGCGCGCTCGGCGCGTGGGACCACAAGGACCTGGCGGTCGACCGGGCGCGCGAGATCGCCCAGGAGAACGAGCCGAGCCAGGTCATCGTCCACGGCGAGGACGGCAAGATCCAGGACGAGTGGACGTACGGCGACGACCCGCGGAACATCCCCGGCTGACGTTCCGCGGCGCCCGGGACCAAATCCGCGCGGGCGCGCGTTGCGAACGGTGGAACACCGGAACCATAGGAGGAACCACCGTGCTCTTCTCGCGCACCAAGACGTCGATGGTCACGCCGGACGAGGCGCTGCCGGGACGTGACACGAGGCCGTACGCCGTGCCCGCGCGGCACGCCGTCCTCGGCAACCCGATCGAGGGGCCGTACCCCGACGGTCTCGAGGTCGCGGTGTTCGGGCTCGGCTGCTTCTGGGGCGCGGAGCGGAAGTTCTGGCAGACCGACGGCGTCTGGTCGACGGCGGCCGGCTACGCCGGTGGCTACACACCGAATCCGACGTACGACGAGGTCTGCTCCGGGCGTACCGGGCACACCGAGGTCGTGCAGGTCGTGTTCGACCCGGCCAAGGTGTCGTACCGCGACCTGCTCAAGCTGTTCTGGGAGTCCCACGACCCGACCCAGGGGATGCGCCAGGGCAACGACGTGGGCACCCAGTACCGCTCGGCGGTCTACGTGACGTCTCCCGCGCAGCGGGCGGCGGCGGAGGAGACGCGCGAGGCGTTCGCGGGGTCGCTGCGGGCGGCCGGCTACGGCGCCGTCACGACCGAGATCGAGGACGCGGGGACGTTCTGGTTCGCGGAGGACTACCACCAGCAGTACCTGTACAAGGTGCCGAACGGCTACTGCGGCGTCGGCGGCACGGGTGTGTCCTGCCCGGTGGGCGTCGCGCAGGCGTAGGCGGCTTCGGCGCCGCCGAGCCTCGTTCTCTGAAGATCACTACGCGTGAGACCGGCGCCTGGAGTGCAAGGAACGAGGAGCGGCGCGGCGACCGGCGCTGGCACAGTTGGGGGCATGCCGGAGGGTCACTGGCGGCGGTCGGTCTTCCCCGCGCTGTTGGCGCTGTTCGCGCTCGCGTACGCGTGGCGCATCACCGGCGTGCTGCCGTTCCAGCCGGTGACGGACCATCTCAGCAACGTCTACCTGACCGGCGGTGCGGTGACGTTGCTGAGCACACCCGCGGGGTTCACCGACCCCGCGCTGCGCGGCCGCGTGCTGCTGGCCGCGGCGGCGTTCGCGGCGGTCAACGTCGTCGCCGAGGTCGTCCTCGCCGTCGGCGACGCCGAGGACGGGATCAACGACGCGTTCGGCAACGTCAACACAGCCGACCCCGTGGACGGCCTCGCCGGCGTCGGCGCGGCGCTCCTGGTCTTCCTGCTCCGTGCGCACGCGGAGCGTCCCGCAGGCGTGGGACCTCCCGAAAAGTCGTGATCTTGGCTGCGTTCGTGCTGCCGGAGCGACACAAACGCAGCCAAGATCACGGGTCCGCCCTGGCTAGCGCACCGGGCGGTACGTGCAGACCTGCACGCCGGTCTTCGCGGTCGTCACCTCGACGAGCTCGAGCGTGTGCGCCTGCCCGTCGTTCGGGAACAGCGACTTCCCGCCGCCGAGCAGCACCGGCTCGATCATGAGCCGGTACTCGTCGACGAGGTCGGCGCTGACGAGGTCGCGGACGAGGCTGAGGCTGCCCATGACCTGCAGGTCGCCACCGGGCCGCTCGCGCAGCCGCCGCACCTCGCCGAGCGCGTCGTCCGCGGGCAGCAGCGTCGTCGGCGCCCACGTCAGGTCGTCCTCCGACAGCGTGCGCGAGGCGACGTACTTGGGCACGGTGTTCATCCAGTCGGCGAACGGGTCGCCGCCGCGCTCGGGCCACGCGCTCGCCATGACCTGCCACGTGCGCCGCCCGAACAGCAGCGCCTCGGTCGTCTTCATCGCCGCGTCGAACGTGCCGCCCATCGCCTCCTCGTCGAAGAACGGCATCGACCACCCGCCGTGCGCGAACCCGCCGTCGGTGTCCTCCTCCGCACCACCCGGCGCCTGCGCCACGCCGTCGAGGCTCACGAACTCGCTGACCACTACCCGCATCGCTGCTCTCCTCCGAAGTCCGGTCCGTTCAGCAACCTAGACGACGCCGAGGGCGAGGACTCATCGGTCGCGTCACGGCATGCGGCGTGACCGCCACACGGTGCGCTCGGCGTCGCGCCGGGCGCGCTCGCCGCTCCCCGGGGCTGCGGGCGGCGAGGGTCCGGGCGGCAACGGGTCACCGGGCTCGTGGCGGACGGGACGCCGCCAGTGGACCCAGCCGAGCCACGCGAGGAGCAGGCCGATCGCCAGGGCGACAAGCCCCGTGAGCGCCGCGCCGAGCCGTCCGTGGCCCGCCACCGTACGCCGGCCGGTCACGACCGCCCAGCCGTTCAGCGTGGCGAGGAAGAACGCGCTACCGGTCCCGAGTACCCACTGCGGCATGAACGTCGGCGCCTCCCCGATGGGCCCGCGCGGGGACGCCCGCCAGCGCCGCCACCGGGCGCGCACGCGCTACGCCGTGACGGCGGACTCGGGACCCATGACGAAGCGGGGCTTCTTGGCGGGGTCGAGCCAGCGCAGGATCGGCACCAGCCGCGACGACGCGATGGACACGCAGCCGGCGGTCGCGCCGCCGGTGCCGGCGTGGAAGAAGATCGCCGACCCGCGCCCCGGCGTACGCGACATGTTGTAGCCGATGGTCGCGGCATAGGCGTACGCCGTCGGCTGATAGAGCGACTCCGCGGAGCGCCAGCGACCCTTGGCGGGCAGCCGCTTGTGCAGGTTGTAGTAGTCGCTGTACGAGTCGTCGACCCACACGTCGGAACGGTCCATCCGGTGCCACGTGTAGCGGACGCCGGGGGAGGCGTTGACGCCGAACATCGAGACGATCCGGTACGAACCCACGGGGGTCTGCCCGTCGCCCTCGCGCTTGGGCGAGCCGAAGCCGTTGCGCCCGACCCGCGCGCCCCACGGTCCGTGGACGCGGCGCCACGTGCCGTCGGAGCGCTTCTCGAAGGTCGTCAGCGTCGCGTACGCCGACGTCCACGAGTTGTTGGTCACGACGACGATCTGGCGGGCGTCGT
Source organism: Frankiaceae bacterium (assembly GCA_035556555.1). Lineage (GTDB taxonomy): Bacteria > Actinomycetota > Actinomycetes > BP-191 > BP-191 > BP-191. The sequence goes on along the minus strand of DATMES010000046.1, from coordinate 75,423 downwards.
ACAGACCCTCGAGCCGCGACGGCGGCGGCGTCGCGGACGCCGGCAGAGGCCCGGCCAGCAGCAGCGGGAGGAGCGCGGCGAGCACGACGGCGACGCGCCTCACGACAGCAGACCCATCAGCTGGGTGGCGTTGCGCTGCGCGTAGTCGCGGTGGCAGTTGTTCATGAGCACGTGCGTCTCCTTCGCCTGCTCACTCAGCTCTTCGAGCTTGGGCACCCAGGTCTTGAGCTCCTGTTCGGAGTACAGGTACGAGAACCGCTTCTGCACCGACCCCGACTCCCACTCCGCGTCGTTGTGGCCGTGGAAGCGCACGACGGCGAGGTCACCGCTGGTCGCGGCCGCCACCGGCGGGATCGACGACGTGAAGCCCTGCGGCATGTCCACGCAGACGTACGGGATGCCGTACGACGCCAGGAAGTCGAGGGTCTCCGCCTGGTTCTCCTCGCTCATCCACGTCTTGTTGCGGAACTCCACGCAGATCGGGACGGGCTCGCAGCGGCCCTTGCAGGAGAGGACGTACTCCTTGTTGCGCTTGCCGATGGGGAACCACTGCGGGAACTGGAACAGCAGCGCCCCGAGCTTGCCGGCGTCGGCCAGCGGGTTGAGCGCGGAGAGGAACCGCTCCCACACCTGGTCGACGACGTCGTCGTCGAAGTCCTTGAGGTAGACGTTCTTCTTGGTGTCGGGACGCAGGTCCTTGTAGAGCGCGCCGGGCTTGGTCGGGTGCTGCGTGAGCAGCGAGAACGCCTTGACGTTGAACGTGAAGCCGTCCGGCGTCCGCTGCGCCCAGAGCGCCGCGGTCTGCTCGCTGGGCGGCGCGTAGTACGTCGCGTCGACCTCGACGATCGGGTACTGCGAGGCGTAGTAGCGCAGCCGGGCATCGGGGGTGTTCGCCTCGAGCGGGTACCAGCCCGAGGCCAGCAACGACTTGTCGGTCCACGACGCGGTGCCGACCAGGATCCGGCCCATGACGCGATCATGCCCAACCCGATGGCAGGAGAACGCGTATCCAGGCACGAAAGCAGTCGTTGAACGGCTTACCTAGCCACGCCGCCCCCCTGACGGAGGACACAAAACATGCGCGTCCGCAGCGCCGCCCCCCTGGCCCTCGCCGCGATCGTCGCGGCCGGCTCGCTCGCGCCCGCCGTCGCGGCGCCGAAGAAGAAGCCGATCAAGAAGACCTACAGCCTCACGCTCGCGCCGTCCCCCGACGCGTCCGAGTCGACCGCCTGCTCGGGCGAGACGCGCACGGCCGCCCTCAACAACACCAACTTCCACGACATCAAGGTCACCGGCCCCGGCCTGCTGAGCGTCAAGGTCACCGGCTTCTCGGGCGACTGGGACATGAGCGTCTGGAACAAGGCGGGCGCGCAGCTCACCGAGGGCGGCGGCACGACGACGCCGGAGACGTTCACCAACACGGCGCCGACCGAGACGCTGAAGTACAAGTCGAAGAAGGCCCAGACGCTGACCCTCCGCGTCTGCAACTTCGCCGGCACGCCGAACGCCACGGTCAGCTACACGTACACCTACAGCTAAGCCAGCCTTCGCCCGGAGCCGCCGTGCAGCCTCGCGCTGCCGGCGGCTTCGGCGCGTCCGGGGGAGGATGAACGGCGTGCACCCACTCGTGTCCGCCGCCGACCTCGCGGTTCTGCTCGACTCGGCGTCGCCGCCGGTCGTGCTCGACTCGCGCTGGCGGCTCGGCGGCCCGCCGGCTCGCGACGACTACGCCGCGGGGCACGTACCCGGCGCCGTGTTCGTGGACCTCGACGCCGACCTCGCCGCGCCGCCGGGGAAGGGCGGGCGGCACCCGCTCCCTGACGCCGAGGCGTTCGAGGCGGCGATGCGCCGCCGCGGCGTCTCCGGGGACTCGACGGTGGTCGTGTACGACGACGCCGACGGCACCGCGGCCGCCCGCGCGTGGTGGCTGCTGCGGTACTTCGGCCACGACGCCGTGGCCGTTCTCGACGGCGGCTACCGCGCCTGGGTCTCGGCGGGGCTGCCCGTGTCGGCGGACGTGCCGTCGCCAGAGCCAGGCGACTTCGTGGCGAAGGCAGGCGGGATGCCTGTGCTCTCCGCCGGCGAGGCCGCCGCACTGGCGCGCGACGGCGTGCTGCTCGACGCGCGCGCGGCCGAGCGGTACCGCGGCGAGGTCGAGCCGATCGACCCGGTCGCCGGCCACATCCCCGGCGCGGTCAGCGCACCCACCGTGGCGAACGCCGGGCCCGACGGCCGCTTCCTCCCGCCCGAGGTGTTGCGCGAGCGGTTCGCGACCCTGGGCGCCGACGGCGAGCGGCCCGTCGGCGCGTACTGCGGCTCCGGTGTCACCGCCGCCCACGAGGTACTGGCCCTGCATCTCGCGGGCGTGGACGCCGCGCTCTACGCCGGGTCGTGGAGCGAGTGGGTCACGGACCCGGCGCGGCCCGTGGAGACAGGAAGCCCCGCTCCACCAGGTGCCTGACCGCGGGCAGCGCCGCGTCGGCGAGCCCGTCGATGTCGTACGCCGCCGCCAGCACCGCCAGCACCTCGCCGAGCGTCCGCGTGCCGTCGCACGCGCCGGCGAGCGCCACGCCGATCGGGTCGACGTCGGTACGCCAGCGCGGGCCGTGGTGGCGTACGAGCGTCTGCGTCGCGACGTCCCACCCCTCGGCGCCGGCCGTCGCGACCTGCTCGAGCGTCACGTCCGGGGCGACACGCAGCCGCGCGGCGAGCAGGTCGGCGTCGCGCAGCCACGCGACGTCGTCGAGCCACGCCGCGAGGTGCGGGCCGAGCGGCCGGCCGACCTGCTGCGGCGCGTGCTCGATGGTGACGTGGGGCGCGGCGTCGGTACGCCGCAGCGTCACGATGCCGAAGCCGACGGCCTCGACGTCGTTCTCCTCGAACCACGTGAGCCACGCCTCCGCGCGCTCGGCGGAGGTGTCGCCGGCGTCGCGTAGCCACGTGGCGACGTACTCGGCGGGGTCGAGCACCTCGCGCTGCAGCACCAGCGCGTCGCACAGGTCGAGCCAGCCGGAGACGCGTTCGCGCCAGTCGGCGCCGCGGACGTGCACCCAGTTGGCGAGCAGCTGCGCGACGCCGCCGTCTGCGAGGTGTGAGGGGACCTCGCGGACGAGGCGTTCGCTGACGGCGTCGCCCGCCACGCCGCTGTCGCGATACGCGTAGTCGTCCCGCGCGGGACCCACGACGAACGGCGGGTTCGCCACGACCAGGTCGTACGTCCGCCCGGCCACCGGCGCGAAAAGGTCGCCCTCGACGAGCTCCCACGACAGGCCGTTGAGCAACGCCGTCATGCGGGCCAGCGCGAGCGCGCGCGGGTTGCGGTCGGTCCCTGTGACCCGCGCCGCGTGCCGGGAGAGGTGCAGCGCCTGGACGCCGCAGCCGGTGCCGACGTCGAGCGCGGTCTCGACGGGGCGCCGTACGGTCGCCTGCGCCAGCGTCACCGACGCGCCGCCGACGCCGAGCACGTGGTCGGGTCGCAGCGGCGGCGGACGCAGGTCGGTGCCGAGGTCGGAGACGACCCACCACGAGCCGTCGTCGGCCGCGTACGGCCGCACGTCGAGCGTCGCGCGCAGCCCTTCGCGATGGCGTTCGAGTAGGCCCGCGCGCTCGGCGTCGAGTGGCGCGAACGCCGCCGCGCAGGCCGCCGCCGGCTCGGTCGTGCCGAGGAGGAAGAGGCGTACGAGCGTCTCCAGCGGTGAGCCGCCGGTGGTCGCGCGCAGCGCGGGGACGAACTCGGCGCGGCCGAGCGCGGCGTGGGCGGAGGGACCGAGCAGGGAGAGGACGGCGTCGTACGTGAAGTCGTTGCGCCCCAGCGCTTCGCGCAGCTGGGCGACATCGCGGTCCTGGAGCATCCACCTTCAAGGTAACCCGCGGAGGGGGGCTTGCCGCAAGCCCCCCTCGACCCCCCACAATCGCCGGCCGGTCACCGGACAAGGGAGATGCGGATGCGCGTGGTGCTGTCGACGTACGACTCGCGGGGCGGCGTCGAGCCGCTGCTGGCGCTCGCGGTGGCGCTGCGGGACGCCGGCGCGGAGGCGACGGTGTGCGCCCCGCCGGACTGCGCGGACCGCGCGGCCGAGGCGGACGTGGAGCTGGTGCCGGTGGGAGGTTCCGTACGCGAGCTGGTGCACGCCGCGAGCCCGCCGGGACCGGACCAGGTCCCGCGCGTCGCCGACGGCCTGATGGCGGCGCAGTTCGAGGTGCTCGCCGAGGTCGCGGACGGGTGCGACGTCATCGTGACGAGCGGGCTGGCGCCGGTCGTCGCCGCGGCGAGGTCGGTGGCGGAGCTGGTCGGCGCGCGGTCGGAGTTCGTGCACTGGTGCCCGCTGTGGCTGCGGCCGCACGCGATGCCGGGGCGGCCGCTGCCGGAGGACGCGACCGACGACGAGGCGCGGTGGAAGGCGACGACCGAGAGCTACGACGCGCTGTTCCGCGACTCGCTCAACCGCCACCGCGCGTCGGCCGGTCTGACGCCCGTCGAGCACGTCCGCGCGGTGGTGTTCGGCGACCGGCCGTGGCTGGCGGCCGACCCGTTCCTCGCGCCGTCGGAGGAGGGCGACGTCGACGTCGTACGGACCGGCGCGTGGATCCTGCCCGACGACCGTCCGCTGCCCGCCGAGCTGGAGGCGTTCCTCGACGCGGGCGAACCACCGGTCTACGTCGGCTACGGCAGCCTGCGCGCGCCCGACGACTTCGCCAGGGTCGCGGTCGAGGCGGTGCGCGCACAGGGGCGCCGTACGGTCCTCGCGCGCGGCTGGGCGGGCCTGACGTCCGAGGACCCCGACGACTGCCATGTCGTCGGCGAGGTCAACCACCAGGCGCTGTTCCGGCGCGTGGCGGCGATCGTGCACCACGGCGGCGCGGGCACGACGACGACCGCCACGAGGTCGGGCACCCCGCAGGTCGTGGTCCCGCAGATGGCCGATCAGCCGTACTGGGCGGGCCGCGCCGCCGCGCTCGGTGTCGGCGTGGCGCACGACGGCCCGGTGCCGACGGTCGAGTCGCTGTCGGCGGCTCTGTCGAAGGCGCTCACCGAGGAGATGCGCGGCCGGGCGGCGACCGTCGCGGGCACGATCCGTACCGACGGCGCCGCCGAGGCCGCGAGGCTGCTGGTCGACGGCAACCGGTAGGGCTTGTTCTCTGCGGCCCGGCCACCGGTCTCGGGCGTGGTGATCTTCAAGGAACGGCTGGGGGAGGGCCGCGTCGCCGGCCGACACTAGGCTCTGTCCATGCTGCGGATCACGCTCGCCCAGGACCCCGACGCCGACGCGCTGCTGTCGCGCGACCCGCTCGCGTTGCTCATCGGGATGGTGCTCGACCAGCAGATCCCGCTGGAGAAGGCGTTCTCCTCGCCGTACGTCCTCACCGAGCGCCTGGGTCACGACCTCGACGCGCGCGAGATTGCCGAGTACGACCCCGAGGGGCTCGCCGCGATCTTCGCCAAGCCGCCCGCGCTGCACCGCTTCCCCGGCTCGATGGCGGGGCGCGTACAGGAGATGTGCACGGTGCTGGTCGAGAAGTACGAGGGCGACGCGGCGAAGGTCTGGGACACCAAGGACGCCGGCGAGCTGCTGAAGCGGATCAAGGCGCTGCCCGGCTTCGGCGAGCAGAAGGCGAAGATCTTCATGGCCCTGCTCGGCAAGCAGCTCGCTGTCAGGCCGCGCGGGTGGCGCGAGGCCTGCGCGCCGTACGGCGAGCCGAAGACGCGCATGTCGGTCGCGGACATCACCGACGGGAAGTCGCTGCTGCAGGTGCGCGCGTACAAGGCGGAGATGAAGAAGGCCGCGAAAGCCGCGCAGGCGTAGCGCGCGGTGGTCATCCCGATCCACGACCGCAACCCTGTCGGCAGGACGCCGGTCGTCACGTACGTCCTCATCGCGGTCAACGTCGTCGTCTTCCTGCTGCAGCCGATCGCGTTCTCGTCGGTGGGCGGCGGCGTGAACAACGCGCAGGCATGCCGGCAGGAGGCGTTCTTCCAGCGGTGGGGCGCGGTCCCCGAGGAGCTGCTGTCGAACGACCCCGCCGACCTCGTCGTCGTCGCGCCCGCCGCGAACGGCCAGTGCTTCCTCGGCAGGCCCGACTACGACAAGCAGCCGTTCGTCTCGGCGATCACGGCGATGTTCCTGCACGGCGGCTGGCTGCACCTGCTCGGCAATCTGCTGTTCCTCTTCGTCTTCGGCAACAACGTCGAGGACCGGCTCGGGCGGCTGAGGTACCTGCTCTGCTACCTCGGCTGGGGCGTCGTCGCGACGTACGGCTTCGCGCTCACGCAGGCGTCGTCGGAGAGCGTCGTCGTCGGCGCGTCGGGCGCGATCGCGGGCGTCCTCGGCGCGTACCTCGTGCTGTTCCCGAAGGCGCGCGTCATCAGCCTGGTGCCGTTCCTCTTCTTCCTGCCGGTCCCGCTGCCCGCGTGGATCGTGCTCGGCGTGTGGTTCGGGCTCCAGGCGGTCTACTCGGCCGGCGCGAGCGTCACGGAGGGCGCCGCCGTGGCGTACGTCGCGCACGTCGCGGGATTCGTCGCGGGCTTCCTCACCGCCAAGCTCATCGGGAGGAAGGCGTGACGCTCGGCGTCGTCGTGGTGCAGGACGTCCCATGGCCGGAGTGGCGCCGACGGGTGCTGGAGTGCGAGTCGCTCGGGTACGACTCGGTGCACGTCTGGGACCACCTCGTGCACCGGACGCTGGACGACGACGACCCGCTGCTCGACTCGTTCGGGGTGCTGTCCGCGGCGGCGTCGATCACGTCCCGCGTCAGGCTCGGCACGCTGGTCGCGTCGCCGACGCTGCGCCACCCGTTCCTGCTGGCGAAGCAGGCGATGACGCTCGACCACGTCTCCGACGGGCGGCTCGACCTCGGCATCGGCGCGGCGGGCGTGCTGCGCGACTACGAGGCGCTCGGCATGGAGCCGTGGTCGAAGGCGGAGCAGGTCGAACGCTTCCGCGAGACCGTGGAGCTGGTGCTCGCGGTGTCGTCCGGCGCCACGGAGTTCAGCGGGAAGCACTACTCGGGACAGCGGCTCACCAACCCGCCCCCGGCCGTACGGTCACCGCTGCCGCTGACCCTCGCCGCGCACGGTCCGCGGACGCTGCGCATCGCCGCGCGGTACGCCAGCACCTGGAACACCATCGCCGCCCGCGACCTCCCGCGCGACGAGGCGCTGGCGCGGGCGAAGGAGCGCAACGACCTCCTCTCGCGGCTGGCGGAGGAGGCGGGCCGCGACCCGAAGGACATCCGGCGCTCGGTCTTCCTCGGCACCGCGGACTGGCCCGCGCGGCGTACGGCGAGGGACTTCCGCGACGCGTGCGAGGCGTACGCCGAGGTCGGCTTCGACGACTTCCTGCTGCTGTACCCGGACCATCCAGCGGAGGACCGCGTGGGTCACGGGGCGGCGGCGCCCGACATCGTGCGCGAGGTCGCCGAGCTGATGCTGTCGGCGCCGAGGCAGTAGCGCGCGTACGCCTGCCTGATGACGGGCTGCGCGACGTTGCGGACGTGCACGCCGCCCGCGGTGACGCCCTTCTCGGTGCCGCCGTGCGCGTGGCCGTGCAGCACGAGGTCGCAGCCCGCGCTGTCGATCGCCTCGGCGAGGAGGTACGACCCGAGGAACGGGAAGATCTCCAGCCGCTCGCCGGCCAGCGTGTCGGGCACGGGCGCGTAGTGCAGCAGCGCGACGCGGTAGTCGGTGTCGAGCGACGCGAGGCTGTCGTGGAGGCGTTGCGCCAGCGCCTTCGTGTGGCCGACGAACGCCTTCATCTCCGGCTCGCCGAAGTCGCTCCCCGACGCCCCCGCGAACCCGCCGCCGAAGCCCTTGGTGCCCGCGATGCCGACACGGCAGCCGTCGACCTCGACGACGGTCGACGCGCCCTCGAGGACGGTGACGCCGCCCGTGCGCAGCACCGACGTCAGCTCCTTGACGCGCGCCGCGTGGTGGTCGTGGTTGCCGAGGACGGCGACGACAGGGACGCCCGCGCCGTCGAGCTCCTCGACCAGCACCTGCGCCTCGGACGGCGAGCCGCAGCGGGTGAGGTCGCCGGCCAGCAGGAGGACGTCGGCGTTCTCGCGCAGCGACGCGAAGCCGGGCCGCAGCCTGCCGCGCGAGTCCTCACCGACGTGGATGTCCCCGACGGCAGCGATGCGGATCACGCCAGCGACTCCTGCTCCTCGGGCGCGGCGTACGACGCGACGGTCACCTCGTTGCGGACGCGGTAGCCGGGCGCCAGCTCGGCAGCGCGCGCGCCGACGAGGTCGCGGCGCTCCTCGGTCGAGACGACGCCGGTGAGGAACACCGCGTCGCCCGCGACCCGCACGGTGATGCCGAGCTCGTGGACGTCGTCGTCCTCGGCGAGGCGTTCGGACAGCCAGCCGCCGAGGTACTCGGGCTGCACGGGCGTGTTCACCCGGCCGCCTCGAGTGGCTCGCCGACGATGCCGAGGCGTTCGACCAGCGTGAGGAACGCCGCCGCGAACGGCGAGTGGTCCGTCCGCCGCGCGACCTCCGCCCAGTCGAGCTGCTCGCGCACCGCGCGCGCGACGGCGAGCAGGCCGAGGAAGTCGAGATGGTGCTCGTTGTACGAGAGCAGCTTGGTGATGAACACGTCCTCCAGCCGGAGGACCTTCATCTTCATCGCGTTGACGTCGCGGACCGGCGCGCGGTCGAGGACCTCGTCGGTGATCGTCAGCCCCTCGGGACGGAAGATGAGGTCGACGAGGACGTCGCCGTCGTACACCTTGAGCAGCCACTCCTCGGGCGGGTCCTCGGGCTTCATGCCGTGCGCGACGAGCAGCTCCTGGGCGCCGCGCGCGTCCTCCTCGCGGACCATGACGTCCACGTCGTGGTCGCTCTCGGGCGCGCCGTAGACCCAGCACGCGATGCCCCCGCCCAAGGCGAACGGGATCTTCGCCTCCTGCAGGATCGCGGCGACGCGCTTGCAGCTGGCGAGGATCTCCTGCGGGTCGTCGGACGGCACGTCCGGGTCCTGCCCGCGCGCGGCCTCGCGCTAACCCGTGACCGTGAGGTCCGCGCCGACGCGGACGGCGTCGACGAGGCGTTCGCCGGGCCGTACGACGCCGCCGGGCCACACCACGGAACGCACGAGCTCGCCCTCCACCACGGCGCCCTCGCCGACGACGGACTGGCCGCCGCTGGCGTGCATGTTGGCGGCGAGGTAGTCGGTGACGGTGCCGCAGTCGACGAACACCCCGTCGTACGGCACCAGCTCGGGGCCGACGTGGCGCCAGACGGCCTCGTAGAGGCCGAGCGGCTCCGCGCGCAGGTCCTCGACGGCGTGCCAGGGGTGGAGCGACGCGCCCGCGAACAGCCAGTCGCCGAAGTCGCCGCGGCCGGGCGCGTGCGTGACGAGGAGGCGTACACGCTCGCCGTCCCAGCCGTCGAGCAGCGCGCCGAGGCCGTCGGGGCGGTACGCGTCGCCGTTGAGCACCAGCACGTCGCGGCCGTCGAGCCAGGGCCTGAGGTAGCCGATGGCGCCGGCCGTGCCGAGGCCGTCGGGACCTGGCTCGACGGAGAGGTGCGCGCGGTCGCCGACGTAGTCCACGACCTGCCCGGCGAGGTAACCGGCATTGACCGCGACGTCGGGCGTGACGGCGAGCGCCTGGTCGAGGTTGCGGCCGAGGAGCGGGACGTTGGCGACCGGACAGAGCGGCTTGGGGCGCAGGTCGGTGAGCGGGCGCAGGCGCTTGCCGCGACCCGCCGCGAGAACGACCGCCGCGACCACGCGGCAGACTCAAGCACATGCTCCTCGCGACCTGGAACGTGAACTCCCTCACCGCGCGGCTGCCGCGCGTGCTGGAGTTCCTCGGCACCCACGCGCCCGACGTGCTCTGCCTGCAGGAGACCAAGGTGGGGGAGGCGGCGTTCCCCACGGATGCGCTGGCCGAGGCGGGATACGCCGCCGCGCACCTCTCGGGCGGCCGCTGGGCGGGCGTCGCGGTCCTGTCGCCGCTGGCGAACGCGCCGTACGACGTCGTCCGCGGCCTCCCCGGCGAGGTGCAGGTGTCGGAGGCGCGCTGGGTGGAGGCGACGGTGGGGGACCTGCGGGTGTGCAGCGTCTACGTCGTCAACGGGCGGACGCCGGACGCGCCGCAGTTCGAGGAGAAGCTGACGTTCCTCGACGCGATGCGCTCGCGGCTGGAGGTGCTCGCCGCGGGCGACTTGCCGGTCTTCGTCACGGGCGACTTCAACATCGCGCCCGACGACCGCGACGTCTGGGACCCTGCGCTCTTCGTAGGGACGACGCACACCTCGCCGGCCGAGCGCGAACGCCTCGACCGCATCCTCGCGACCGGCCTCGTGGACGCGTTCCGCGTCGTCCAGCCGGAGGCCGTGGGGTTCACGTACTGGGACTACCGGGCGGGGATGTTCCACAAGAACATGGGCATGCGCATCGACCTCGCGCTGCTGTCGGCGCGCCTCGGGCCGCGCGTCACGCGCTGCGGCATCGACCGCGACTTCCGCAAGGGCCTCAAGCCGTCCGACCACGCCCCGCTGCTCGTCGAGCTCGACTAGGGCTCCTCCCGGCACCCGTCCTGCTGCGCAGCGCCCAGGCCGGCAGCTCGCTGCGTTGTCGCAGGCCCCGATAGCGCTGCTATCGCGGCCTTCTCCGCCTTGCGATCCACCACCCTGGACGCCGCTCGCGACGGACCGGCGCCGAGAGGAGCCCTAGACCCGTGATGCACCCAGCCCGTCGACGTACACACGGCCGGTCGTCAGCGTCTTGATCGTGACGCGGCCCGTGCGGACCTTGCCGAGGTCGACGGAGAGCAGCCTCCGGTACGTCGTACCGACTGCCGCGTCACTGGTGTTCTTCACGGTGAACGAGACCGGCTGCGTCTCACCGCGGCGCAGCCCGACGCAGCTCTCGGAGACCGTGAACGTCAGGTACGTCGCCTCGGCCGCGCCCGCGGGCGGCGTACCGGTGGCGGCGAGGCCCGCCGTGAGCAGCGCCGCCACGAGGGCGCGCGAGAGCCGGCGGGTGGTGGTCAAGGGTCCCCCTGGGATCGACGGGCAGGCGCTCTCACCCTCGGCTACCGGACGGCGCGAGTCAGGCGAACACCCGCGAACCACCCGTCCGGACCACGACATTTGCCGCGAATGCCGTCATAGTTGGGCGCGTGGCTCGCGAGAAGCGCAGGGCGGTGACCGTGCTCGCGGTCGCCCTCGCCGCGCTGGTCGCGATGGGCGGGGGTGTCGCCGCCGACCGGCTGCGTACGCCGTCCGGTGACGCCGGGACGTTCGCGGTGCAGGCGATCGCGCCCGACTACGAGGTCGCCGCCGAGTCCGCGGCGCCGAAGCGCGTGGCGCCCAAGCCGAAGCCGAAGCGCGTCGCCACGGCGACCGCCGCGCGATCCGTGTCCTGCCCCGCGATGCCTCCGGTGGCGTCGTCCTCGGCGACCGCGGCGAGGGCCGTGAAGCCGCGGGTGCGGGTGTACGACCGCCCCGAGGGCTCGGTCACGCGCACGCTGACCAACCCGACGATCGAGGGCCAGCCGCTGCACGCGCTCGTCCACGAGCAGCGCGGCCTGTGGCTGCGGATCCAGCTCGTCGCGCGGCCCAACGGCTCGACCGGCTGGGTGAAGATCGTGGACTTCGCGCGCTACCAGGCGCCGTACCGGATCGTCGTGCAGCGCTGCGCCAAGCGGCTGACGGTGTTCAACGCCGGCAAGGCGGTCTGGTCCCGCACCGTCGCCGTCGGCAAGCCCGCGACGCCGACGCCGAAGGGGTCGTTCTTCGTCGACTTCGTCACGGCGATGCCGTGCTGCTCGTACGGGCCGTACATGCTCAGCGTCGCGGGGTTCTCCGAGGTGCTGCAGCGGTTCGGCAAGGACGGCATCGGCCAGATCGCGATCCACGGCACCAACGCCTCGTGGTCGATCGGCAAGGCGTCGAGCAACGGCTGCGTACGGATGCACAACGCCGACGTCACCGCGCTCGCGCGCCTGGTGCCGGCGGGCACCCCGGTGACCATCGTCGACTAGCGCAGTCCGCGCCGCCTTTCGTGATCTTGGCAACGTTTGTGGTGCCCGGGCAGCACGAACGTTGCCAAGATCACGAAAAAAAGTGGGTGCGGCGACTAGGCAGTGCGCGCGCTCGGGCCGCCCGCCAGCAGCGACACCCGCCCGGCCATCTCGGGACGTTCCAGAGCCGCCACCGTCGCGTCGTGCGCGAGATCCTCGATCTGGTCGATCCGCGCGCCGCTCAGCGTGTTGACGCCCAGCGCGCGCAGCGTCTCCCCGCCCGGCTCGACGGTGAGGACGACGGTGCCGCCGCGCTCGACCGCGCGCTTCTCCGCCATGAGGTAGCGGTGCCACATCAGCCGTACGGACAGGTCGAGCGTCGCCCGCGGCTGCCGCGGCGCGATCGACATCGGCGACGACACGACGACGAGGTCGAGGCCCCGCCCGGCGAGCACGTCGAGGTTGGTGGGGGAGTGCACGCCGCCGTCGACGTACGTCTCCCCGTCGTGGGTCACTGGCCGGAAGTACGCGGGGATCGCGCACGACGCCGCCACGGCGGTCGCCACGTCGATCGGAGGCGCCTCGGGCGAGCCGAACACGACGCGCCGCCCGTCACGCCGGCGCACCGCGCAGACCCAGAGGTCGCGGTCGGGCCACTCGCTGCCGCAGCGCCGCCGCAACGGCGCCACGAACGTCTCCGTCGACCGCGACCCCGCCGGCAGCAGCGACGTCGCCAGCACGCCCGCGCGGGCGGTCCACGGCCGCCGCGCCGCCGCGAGCAGCGGCCGCAGGTCGGGACGGCGCTTCAGGGCCTCGTCGGGCGGCGCGGGCATCGACTTCGTCGCCGCCGCGGAGCCCGAGCAGCGCAGCGACGCGCCGACCAGCGAGCCCGCCGACGTGCCCACGACGATCGAGGCGTTGCGTGCATCGAAGCCGGCCACGTCGCGCAGCGCCGCGAGCACGCCGCGGTGGAACGCCTCTCCGGTCACCCCGCCGGCACCGAGCACCAGCCCTACGCGCGTCATGGCGACGTCCTGCCCGCGAACGTCCTCCGGTACGCACTCGGCGACGTCCCCCTCGCTCGCCCGAAGCGTTCGCGCAGCGTCGCCGCGGACCCGAAGCCCGAGCGCCGCGCCACCTCCTCGACCGACAGGCCGTCCTCGAGGAGGCGCTGGGCGAGCAGCGTGCGCTGGTGGAGCAGCCACGCGTACGGCGTCGTGCCCGTCACCGCGCGGAACCGCCTGGCGAACGTCCGCGGCGACATCAGCGCGCGGGCCGCGAGGTCCTCGACGGACAGCGGCCGGTCGAGGTGCTCGACCGCCCAGGCCATCGTGTCGGCGAGGTCGTCGCGGGTGCGCGGCGCGGGGACCGGCGCCTCGACGTACTGCGCCTGCCCGCCGTCGCGGTGCGGCGGCACGACCATCCGGCGGGCGACGGCGTTGGCGACGGCGGCGCCGTGCTCGGAACGGACGAGGTGCAGGCAGAGGTCGATGCCGGCGGCGGTGCCGGCGGACGTGAGGACCGGGCCGGCGTCGACGTAGAGGACGTTCGGGTCGACGTCGATGAGCGGGTAGCGCTCGGCGAGCGCGGCGGCGTAGCGCCAGTGCGTCGTCGCCTTGCGCCCGTCGAGCAGGCCGGCCGCCGCGAGCACGAACGCCCCCGAGCAGACGCTCATGACGCGCCCGCCGCGGGCCACGACGGCACGCAGCGCGTCGAGCAGCGCGGGCGGCGGCGGCTCGTCGATGGAGCGCCAGTGCGGCACCGCGACGAGGTCGGCCTCGGCGAGGCGCTCGATGCCGTACGCCGGCGTGATCCCGAAGCCGCCCCCCGACGTCAGTGGCCCTTCCTCGGCGGCGCAGACCGCGAAGTCGTACGCCGGCAGGCCGACGTCGGAGCGGTCGAGGCCGAACACCTCGCAGACCACGCCGAGCTCGAACACGGAGACGCCGTCGCAGACGGCCACGGCCACGTTGCGGAGCATGGCAGCAGTATGGCAGAAAACCCGCGACGATGGGCATCACTGCCACTAGTACGCTGCGCAACAACAGCGCACCATGCTCCCATGACAACTCTCCTGATCGCTCTGGTGCTCATCGCCCTCCTGGCGCCGCGCTTCGGCGCCGACACGAGGGACCGTTGCAGCTGGAACTCCTGCCGGTGACCCCGGCGGAGCGTTCCGGCCTGCTCGACCGCTACGTCTCCGGCTACGCCGCCGTCGCGGCCGCCGTCGCCGAGGCGGGTGACCGGCTCGACACGGCAGCCGCCGGCGGGTGGACCGCGAGACAGGTGGTCCACCACCTCGCCGACAGCGAGATGACGTCCGCCATCCGGCTGCGCCGTCTCCTCGCCGAGGACGACCCGGTCGTCGCGGCGTACGACGAGGAACGGTTCGCCGAGGTGCTGCGGTACGACACGCGGCCGGTCGAGGCGTCGTTGCGCGCCGTCGAGGCGGCCCGCGAGACGAGCGCGCAGCTGCTCGCCCTGCTCACCGACGAGGAGTGGGCGCGCTCCGGCACGCACACCGAGACCGGACCGTACGGCGTCGAGGACTGGCTGCGGACGTACGCCGCCCACGCGCACGACCACGCCGCCCAGATCAGGGCGGCGGCCGGGCTCACATCTTGAAGTGCGGCGGCGGCGGGGCGAGCGACGCGCGGGGGCACGAGGCCAGCGTCAGGTTGCCGTAGCCGAGGGCCTCGTCGCAGAGCGTCTCGACCGTCCAGCCCTGCTCGGTCCCGAGGCGGGTGATCGTCGCGCGGTAGACCGTGATCTCGTAGCGGGTCGGGGTGCCGTACGCCACCTGCAGCGTCCCCACGAGGCGGGTGTCGATGGGAGCCGGGTCGCTGGGGTCCCGCGGGCGGTCGTAGCGGTGCCAGACCGTGGGGCTGGCGTCCCACACGCCGCCGGCGTCGATGCTCCGCAGCGCCAGCTCGACGAGCACGAGCCGCGCCGCCTCCTCGGGGAGCACGGCGGCAGGCCGGATGACCTCCTCGACGACGCCGTCGTCGTAGAGCTCCGTCATGAGCCGCTCGAACTCGTTCACCCCCCTTACATCGGCCGGTAACGGGCTCGCCTACAGCGCGGGAAGGACTGCGGCCGCCTGCGTCGAAGCAAGCGGCGAAACGCCCGCATCCATCCCTTGTGGGGGGAACGCTCCATGAAGCTCCGCGCTCTTCGCCGTGTCGGCCTCGCCGCCGTTGCGGTCGTCCCCGTCGCCGCCGCCATCGTCGCCCTCCCCGGCGCCGAGGGCGCGGGCCGCTTCAAGTCGGCGGGCACCGGCGGCATCACCTGGTCGGCGAGCACGCCGAGCGACCCCCAGCGCGACGTGGGCGAGCCCGAGATCCACATCGACAAGGCCGGCAACATCTACACCTGCGGGCCCTCCGGCTTCTCGAACATCGCCGACTACGCCCAGGTGTCGACCGACGGCGGCGACCAGTTCCACCTCCTCGGCGCCCCGCCGCGCGGCCAGCTCTCGGCCGGCGAAGGCGGCGGCGACTGCGGCCTCGCCAGCGCTCCGTACAAGAACGCGCAGGGCCACTACAACTTCGCCTACACAGGCCTCGGGCCGCTCACGAACTTCAGCACCGCGACCTCGTCGGACACGGGCAAGACGTTCCTCGCCAGCCCGATCTCCGAGTCGCCCCCCGGCGTCGACCGCCAGTGGAACGTGTTCACCGACGCCACCACGGCGCTGTTCAACTACAACCACCTGGCCAGGGGCTACACCGTCCAGAAGTCCACGGACGGCGGCCTGACGTACGGCCTCCCCGTCGTCACCGGCAACAGCGGCGGCCGCATCGGCCCGATGCGCGCGATCCTCGACAAGAGCAAGAAGGCCAGCAAGGCGCTCGTCTACTTCCCGTCGTACAAGGGCACCCGCATCACGCTCGACATCTCGCTCGACGGCGGCGACACGTGGAAGTGGTGCGAGGTCATCGACGCCGAGCTCAACCCGAGCGCCGGCTTCGTCGTCGCCGACCACGACTCCGCGGGCAACGTCTACATCGCGTACACGGAGAAGGGCGGCGACAACGACACGTACTACACCGCCGTCCCCGCCGCGAACATGCGCAAGTGCAAGACGTCCGGCGTGCAGGTGCTCGGCACCGGCCGCCAGCACCGCGTCAACCGCGACAAGGTCGAGACGACCGTCATGCCGTGGATCGTCGCCGGCGACAGGGGCCGCATCGCGATCGCGTACTTCGGCACCGAGAGCATCGGCAACCCGGACGACGGCAAGTTCAAGGCGTCCTGGTACCCGTACGTCGGCATGACCGTCAACGCCCTGTCGAAGAACCCGTCCTGGTACCAGACCAAGGCGTCCAGCCACCCGTTCCACTACGGGTCGATCTGCCTCAACGGCCTCGGCTGCACCCTCTCGGTGCCCGAGGGCGACCGGTCGCTCGCCGACTACTTCGCCATGGACCTCAGCCCGACGACCGGCCGCCTGCACATCGTGTACGGCGCGTCGGCGAAGAAGCCGACCGACGCGGTCGGCCACCTGTCGACGGCGACCGTCGTCACGCAGGAGACCGGTCCGAGCCTGCTCGGCGGCAAGCTCAAGGCTCGCCGTCCCGCCGTCCGCAACACCACGACGGACCGCAGCGGCGACGCGCTGGCGCCGTACTCCAACCTGTTCCTCACGCCGACCCGCGCCAACACCAGCGCGCTCGACGTGCAACGGGTGGACGTCAGCCCCGAGATCAACCTGACCAGCGGCAAGCCCGTCTCCAACGGCGGTGTCACCGTCACCATCAAGGTGCGCAGCCTGACCGACTCCTCGCTCCAGGACGCGCTCGTCAACACGCGCAGCCAGTCCCTCGTGTGGCTGTTCCGGTTCCTCAACGGCTACCAGCCGGCCGGCGCCACGATGGCGTGGAGCCCGGCGGCCGGGTTCACGTTCGGCTTCGACGACTTCACGACGCGGTCGACCGAGTCGGGCCAGTACGACCCCACGGCCGAGAAGATCGTCGTCTGGCCGCAGGCCAACCCGGTGTCCGGCAAGGTCAACCAGGACGCCGGCGTCATCCAGATCAACATCCCGCGCTCGTACCTGAAGGCACTGACCGGTGGCACGGGCCGCAACCAGGTCCCGTCGCTCAAGGGCGCCAAGAATGGCAGCAAGTT
This sequence comes from Frankiaceae bacterium, assembly GCA_035556555.1. GTDB lineage: Bacteria > Actinomycetota > Actinomycetes > BP-191 > BP-191 > BP-191. The sequence continues at coordinate 58,324 of DATMES010000046.1, read as the reverse complement.
CTACGACGCCACGGTCTGGACGATGGGCAACATGTTCACGCCCGTCCAGGTCCGCCAGTCGTACCTGTACCAGGTGGACCAGTCCGCGGCGATGGACTTCGTCGTCGGGCGCGGCCCGAAGGCGCGGCCGGGGGTCGCGTTCCGCTAGACGTTCCTGGACGTCGTCCCAGCACGACCGACGAGGGCCCGGCGGCTTCGGCTGCCGGGCCCTCGGGCTGTGCGGGGGCCTCCCGTTCTGTGAAGATCACCACGCGTGAGACCGGCGGCTGGGCTGCACAGAACGAGCCCGACCGGGGTACAAATCCAGGGTGCGCTACGAGTACCAGCGGGTGTCCCTGCCGCGGACGGTGAGCCGCAACGCCGCGCAGGAGATCCTCGAGCTGCACGCGGAGTTCGGCGAGTGGGAGCTGGCCCGCCTGCGGCTGTACCCCGACGGACAGCGCCTCGTCACCCTCCGGCGACCACGGCGTGGCCTGCGCGAGCGCTCCTAGCGGACGCGTGCGTCAGGCAGGAACGTCACCGCCGGGCGGCGAAGGCGTTAGGGACAGGGGAGTCCCCAGGAGGTTTCATGCGTCCCAGCGCGTTCCGCCGTACCGCCGTCGCCGCACTCGTGGTGATCCTCGCCGCCGGCATGGTCGAGCCCTCGATGGCGAAGCCCGGCAAGCGCAAGGGCCCGAAGCACAAGGTGAAGACGCCCCGCGAGGTCGTCGACGTCTACTACCCGCGCTGCGCCGGCAACCCCGACGACGTCACCCGCCTCGACATGTACGTCAACGGCTCCCTCACCTGGGGCCTCTACGCCATGCCGCCCACGCCCGCCAAGGGCATCGTCGTCGTCGGCCACGGCTACGGCCACACCCCCGAGTCCTGGCGCAAGCACCTCACCACCATCGCCCGCCGCAACAACGTCGTCGCCGTCGGCATGAACTACCGCGACACGTGGGGCGGCTCCCTGCCCGACACCCGCGGCTGGGAGGCGCACGAAGGCGCCGAGGACTCCATCGCGGCGGCGCAGCTCTTCCAGCGCGCCTGCCCGACCGCCCACACCATCGTCATGTACGGCGTCAGCATGGGCGGCAACATCGCCGGCCTCGCCGTCGCGTACAACGCCAAGCGCAGCAACGGCAAGCCGCTCTTCGACTACCTCTTCGACATCGAAGGCGCCGTCAACGTCACCGAGACCTACCTCGAGGCCCGCGGCCTCGCCCAGTCCGGCAACCAGTTCGCCAAGGACGCCGTCGCCGACATCGAGCGCGAGATGGGCGGGAAGTTCGAGGACAAGCGCGACGTCTACCTCGACCGTACCGTCGTCAACCGCGTCGACGACATCGCCGCCGCCGGCATCAAGGGCGTCGTCATGGTCCACGGCGTCGACGACGGCCTCGTCGGCTACAACCAGTCGCCCGAGTTCCTCACCCGGCTGCGCCAGGCCGGCGTCCCCGTCGACTTCTGGACCGCCGTGACCCGCGGCGAGGACTCCGAGCCCGGCACGACCCTCGACGGGTACGTCACCGGCAGCATCCCCGGGTACACGTCGCCGTTCGCGGGCCACGCCTCCGAGGCGAGCGAGACGCACATCGTCGGGGTTGCTGGGTTCGAGCGGCTGGCCGCTCTGTTCCGTGGCGAGGCGCCCGCTTGCCGGACCGGCGTCCTGGACGGGACTCTCGGCTTCGGGGCCAAGACGCCGTTCACGTCGCCGGCGACCTGCTAGTTCGGGGTTCTTTTCCCAGGGTCGGCCGCAGGGCTGCCCCAGCCAGCTAGTTCCGCGAGCTCCCTTAGTCGCTGGCTGGGGCAGCCCTACGGCCTCTCTCCGTGACGCTGCGCTGGCCCCTGATCAGCCCGCCGCTGTCCTCAGCAGGGCGTCGATCGCCGCCATGTCGTCCGAGTCCACCACGGGCTTGCCTCCGGGCTTGGGGCCCTCCCAGTGGAACTCCACCCCCGGATTCAGCATGCCCTTGTCACCTACGTAGACGTGGGGGCTGCCTTCTGCCGCTCCGTCCTTGGCTGCTTGCCAGTCGGCGATCACCGTTGCTCTGGCCCTTCCGTGGTCGAGGGCGTCGGCGAGGGCCTTGGTGTCGACTTCTGCCTGTTCGGCCGCGTCGAGGATCTCCGAACGCAGGGAGATGCACCGGGCGTCGCGCCAGAAGGCCTGGCGGAGGGCGAGGTCGAGGCGTTCGCTGGCCGCGAGGCCCTGTTCCTTCGCGGCCTGGACCGCCTCCAGGGCGGGGAGCGTCGTCACGGGGTACTCCGAGGCGTCGCGCCACCACGGCCGCCAGCCCGCGGCCTCGATGAGCGGCGCCAGGGCCTCGACCTCGGCGTCGACGATGGCGCGCGGGGTCGGGCGGTCGTTGAAGAGCTCCAGCGGGAAGCAGCGGTGGTCGAGGCGTACGTCCTCGATCCCCAGCGCGGCGCGGCGGGCGTGCAGCCGCCAGACGAGAAGTGAGGCCCAGGGGCAGCCGACGTCCGACCAGATCGTGATGTCCATGCCCCTCATCCTTCCGAGCGTTCGCGCCGATACACCCGTCGCCATGACATCCGCCCGCGTCGCGGTGGTGACGGACTCCACCGCGTACCTCCCAGCCGGGGTCGCCGAGCGCTACGGCGTCACCGTCGTGCCCCTGCACGTCGTCCGCCCCGACGGCGAGTCGCTGGAGGGCGTGGAGCTGACGCCGGCGGAGTTCGCGGCGTGGATCACCGCGCCTGGCCGTACGGCGTCCACGCGGCCGCCGTCGCCCGCGGCGTTCAGGGCGGCGTACGAGGCCACGCACGCCGCCGACGTCGTCTCCATCCACCTGTCCGCCAAGCTCTCCGGCACGCGGGAGTCGGCGGTGACGGCGGCGTACGACCTCTGCGACGCCGGCGGTGCGCGGGTGAAGGTGGTGGACTCGCGGACCACCGCGATGGGCCTCGGCTTCGCGGTCATCGCCGCCGCCGAGTGCGCGCTGGCGGGCGGGGACGCGTTCGAGGTGGTGGCGGCCGCGGAGGCGAGCGCGCAGCGTACGGAGACGGTGTTCTACGTCGACACGCTGGAGCACCTGCGCCGCGGCGGCCGCATCGGCCGGGCCGCCGCGCTGTTCGGGACGGTCCTCGAGATGAAGCCGTTGCTGCACCTCGTGGACGGCGCCATCGAGCCGCTGGACAAGGTGCGCAAGGCCGACCGCGCGATCGCGAAGCTCGAGGACCGTGTCGTCGCCGCGGCGGGGGAGGGGCCGGTGGACGTCGCCGTGCACCACCTCGCCGCCGCCGAGGCCGCCCGCGCCCTCACCGAACGCCTCCGCGCCCGCATCCCTCGCATCGAGACGCTGCACGAGAGCGAGGTCGGCGCCGTCGTCGGCGCGCACGTCGGCCCCGGCCTGCTCGGCGCCGTCGTCCACCGTCGCTGACCGCGCGGGCACACGCCCCGGTTACTGGTGAGTAGCGACCACGGCCGAGCACGAACTGGTGAACGGCGACGTCGCTACTCACCAGTAACCTCCGCGGGCGGCGGTGGGGCGCGCCGGGGCTCAGCGGGTCTGGGGGCGGTTGCGCGCCCGCGCCTCCTTGTGGATCTGCTTCCACTTGTCGCGGTCCGCGATGCGCAGGAGGACGTCCTGCTTGGCGGCGACGTGGTGCAGCTCGCGCTGGAGCTTCTGGTATGACTCCCACCGCCGGGGCTCCAGCGTCCCCGCGTCGAGCGCCGCGAGGACCGCGCAGCCGGGCTCCGTACGGTGCGCGCAGTCGTTGAAGCGGCAGTACGGGATCAGCGTCTCCACGTCCGCGAACGCCTTCTCCAGCCCCTCCTCCGCGTCCCACAGCATCAGCCCGCGCAGCCCAGGCGTGTCGATGAGGACGGCGCCTCCGGGCAGCGGGATCAGCTCGCGGTGGGTCGTCGTGTGCCTGCCCTTGCCGTCCACCTCCCGGATCTCCTTCGTGGCGAGGTGGTCGGCGCCGAGGAGCGCGTTGGCGAGGGTGGACTTGCCGACGCCGGAGGCGCCGAGGAGGACGACGGTACGTCCCGGCGTCAGGTGCGCGCGGACGTCCTCCACGCCCACGCCCTCGACGACGCTGACGGCGTGCACGGGGCAGCCGGGCGCCGCCGCCGTGACCGACGCGACCACCTCGGGCAGGTCGGGCCACAGGTCGGCCTTGGTGAGCAGGACGGCGGGCTGCGCGCCGCTCTCCCAGGCGAGGGCGAGGAAGCGTTCGAGGCGGCGCAGGTTGGGTGGTGCGGAGAGCGCGACGACGACGAACACGAGGTCGACGTTGGCCGCGAGGACCTGGCCGACGGTGGCGTTCGTGGCGCCGTGGCGGACGAACGCCGACCGGCGCGGCAGCACCGCCTCGATGACCCCCGGCTCGCGTACGGCGACCCAGTCGCCGACGGTGGGCAGGGCGGTGCTGTCGAGCGCGGCATGGCGCAGGGCGCCGGAGACCTCGGCCCGCAGCGGGCCGGTGGCCGTGAGGAGGGCGTACGACCCCTTGTCGGGCCGCGCGACGCGCGCGGGGACGCAGGAGGCGGCGTACGGAGCGAACTCGGTGTCCCGGCCGGAGTCCCAGCCGAGGTCGGGCAGAGCGGTCAACGCGGGTGCCTCTTTCGGGGAGTGCGCCCGCGGGCCGGTCAGAGGGCCGGTACGGGCGCCAGGAGATGGGGGTGGGCAGCAGCGACCCAGGCGAGCACCATGACGACCCCACCTCCTCTCCTCCGGCGTTGCGCGGCACCGTACCGCCGCGTCCCCGCGGGCGTCACGGGATTTACCGCGCACTGCCGGCCCCCTCGCGGTTACTGGTGAGTAGCGACGTCGCGGTTCACCAGTTCCCGCTCGGCGCCCGCCGCTACTCACCAGTAACCGCGGACCGCGCTAGTCCTCGGACGCCTCGTCGTCGTCCGAGGGCTCCCAGGCCGCGAGGTCGCGGGCGATGTCCGCCTCGACCTGCGACTCGGGCACGCCCTCCCACTTCGCCTGCCAGCGGTGCGGGCCGCTGTGCCCCGACTCGCGCTGGCAGGTCCGCCCGATGTCCGTGGACGTCGACGAGAACACTCCGGGAACGCTCACCGGCTGGCCGCAGATCACACCTTCACCTCCGTCGGGACGACGCCGCGCGGCGGCACCCAGCCGCCGAGCTCGCGTTCGAGGTGGCGGGCCACCGCGATCGTCAACGCGTCGTTGCCCGGTGCGGCCGCCACCTGAACCCCCAGCGGCAGCCCGGTCGCCGCGTCGAGCCCCAGCGGGACCTGCGTGGCGGGCAGCTCGGCGACGTTGAGGATCGCGGTGTACGCGAACGAGAACGGCCGCCGGATCGGCACGTTGTGCCGCGGCGCCAGCGTCGGGAACGACGGGTAGAACAGCACGCCGTTCTCCCCGACCAGGTGCGTCAGCTCGTCGCGCAGCGCGCGGCCCATGGCGGCGTAGCGGCGACGGCGGGAGGGGAGGAGGTCGGGCCAGCGTTCGACCATCGCGAGGCCCAGCGCGGGCAGCGTGTGGGGGGAGCGGCCGCGCAGCAGCAGCGCGACCTCGCGCGGCGTCGAGAATCGCCCGCCGCCCGCCATCAGCGTCCTGAAGGGGACCGACCGCGCCTCCGAGAGCATCGACCCCCAGATGTCGAACGACTTCCGCAGCGCCGTGACCTCGGCGGTCCGGACCCGCGCGCCGAGCGTACGCAGCGTGGCGACCGCGCGGCGCTGGGCCGCGATCAGCTCGGGCTGGACGGTGTGGCGGCCGTTGGACTCCACGGTGACGACGTCGAGCCCCGCGAGGTCGACCTCGTCGGGGCCGACCGGGGAGTCGGCGAGGATGCGCAGCAGCGGCAGCAGGTCCTCCGCGCGGCGGGCGAGCGGCCCGGTGCACTGGTAGCGGAGCATCGCCTCGGCGGTGTCGACGGGGAACTGGCCGTCGTTCGGCACCAGCCCCGCCGACGCCTTGTGGCCGAAGACCCCGTTGAAGAACGCCGGCATCCTGATCGATCCGCCGATGTCACTGCCGAGCCCGAACGGCGCGTACGCCGCCGCCACCGCCGCCCCCTCGCCGCCGCTGGAGCCGCCGACGATGCGGGACGTGTCGTAGGGGTTGTTCGTGCGGCCGTACACCTTGTTGTCGGACTCGAACCACATCGCCAGCTCGGAGACGTTCGTCACACCGATGGGGATGGCACCGGCCGCACGGAGGCGCCGTACGGTGATCGCGTCCTCCGTCGCCGGCCGCCCCACGCGGGACACCAGACCGGCCGTGTTGGGCATCCCCGCGACCGCGAACGTCTCCTTCACCGTGCACGGCACCCCGTGGAACGGCGGCAGGTCACCGCCCCGCGCCACGGCCGCGTCCGCGGCGTCCGCCTCGGCGAGGGCGGCGTCGAACCGGTCGGCCACGAGGGCGTTCACCCGGGGGTTGACCCGCCTCACCTGGTCGATCGAGCCCTCGACGAGCGCCCGCGAGGTGACCTCACCGGCGCGTACGCGCCGCGCCAGCTCGCTTGCGGAATCGGTGTACATGGGGGCATTCTGCCGCCGACACGCCGCGCGGGAGGTTTCAAGAGGCACCCGAGCGCGGAATAGGGAACACTCTGGCCGCTCCGGGCGTTACCCCGGCGCTTGCAGATCCGCAGAAGCGAAGCCGATAAGGAAGCCATGACCCAGTCGCAGGACTACGACACCCGCAAGTCGAGCTCGCTCGAGGCCGAGGACAGCCTCGAGGAGATCATCACGCGCAAGCCGGAGCAGCCGGTCGGCGTCGCAGAGGACGAGAACGAGCTCGCGTTCGAGATGGAGCTCGCGGGTGCGGAGGAGATCAACGACGAGCTCGCCATCCGCCCCGTCCCCAAGCAGGCGAACGAGTTCACCTGCTCGTCGTGCTTCCTCGTGAAGCACCAGAGCCAGCTCGTGGACCCCAAGAAGAACCTCTGCCGCGACTGCGCCTAGCCCTCCGCGCAGCGCCACCTACTCCGAGCGCCCACGCCTCCCCCCTCGGGGACGGCGTGGGCGCTCGTCGGCGTCTTCCGGCCCTCTGAGCCGCGGCCGGCCCTGTCCGCAACTTCCGGTGCTCCGCCACCCTCCGCGTGCTCGGCGGCGCTGGAAGTTGCCGACCGTGAGCCCTCCCGCGCGCGCGGGAGGGCACGGTCACCGTCCGCCGGCAGCTTCCAGTGCCCCACCGCCCTTCGCGTGCTCGGCGGCACGGGAAGTTGCGGACCGCGGGCAGGGCCGCGCGACCGGACGCAACGGGTGACTACCCCGACAAACCATCCCAACGGGCCATGGTCCCGGAAGGGGACGTACCGGAGCATCACCTCCCATGAGCGCGTACCGCCGCTTCCCGGCACCGGACCCTGAGGGTCTCCGGGAACTGCGAGCCCTGGTCGCGTTCCGTGTGGCACCGGCGACGGGGGCGGTTGTAGGGGCCGCCTCCGTCCCGGAGCCACGTCTCGCCGGCGAGACGCTCACCGAGACGGCCGAGGAGCCGCCGGGGTATGTCGCCGACGAGGACCTGCTCTCGCTCGTCGCGCGCGCCCAGCAGGGCGACCCGGAGGCGTTCGGGGCGCTGTACGACAGGTACTTCGACGTCGTCTACCGCTACGTGTACTACCGCGTCAGCAACCAGTCGCTGACCGAGGACATGGTGAGCGAGACGTTCCTGCGGGCGCTGCGGCGCATCACGTCGTTCACCTGGCAGGGCCGCGACTTCGGCGCCTGGCTGGTGACGATCGCGCGCAACCTCATCGCCGACCACTTCAAGTCCAGCCGCTACAAGCTGGAGCTGACCACTGGCGAGATCCTCGACGCGGACCGGGCGACCGACGGGCCGGAGAACGAGGTCCTCGACAGCATGACGAACATGACCCTGCTCGAGGCCGTGAAGATGCTCGGCGCCGAGCAGCAGGAGTGCATCGTCCTGCGGTTCCTGCAGGGCTTCTCGGTCACCGAGACGGCGCTGGCGATGGGCAAGACCGACGGCGCGATCAAGGCGCTGCAGTACCGCGCCGTGCAGTCCCTCAAGAAGCTGCTGCCCGCGGAGCTGGTCCTGTGAGCACCAGGGCCTGTCTCCGACCTCGTCGATCTGCTACGCGACGCCCGGGACGGCACCTCGCCGCGTTGTCGGAGACGCCGATAGCGCTGCTATCGGCGCCGCCTCCGCCTTGCGATGCACCATCCCGGACGCCGCTCGCGACGATCACGAGTCCGGAGACAGGCCCTACGTCCCGCCCGGCATGGTCACAACGGGCCATCTTCCCGAATGACCCGCTTCTGCCCGCATCCGCCGCCCTCACGGCCTCGTTGCTCGGTGTGGAGGCGAGATGACGATGAAGCGAACGAACCGCCGCGCGGAGGACTTCGACCGCGCACTGGCCGCCGAGGGCGGCGTCCACGTCGACCCGGCGATCCGTGCGCTCGTCGCCGTCGCCGGTGCTCTCGCGACGATCCCGCAGCGCCCCGCGCCGGCGTTCCGCGAGTCGCTCCGTACGCAGCTCATGGCCGAGGCCGCGAACATCGCCGCGTCGGCGCCCGCCGCCTCCGTGGCCGCCGCCGCGCCCGCCGCGTCGCCGGCCGGCACCCTCGCGAAGGTCCTCGCCAAGCCCGCCATGCAGGTCGCGACCGGCGGCCTCGCCGCCGCCGTGGCCGTCACCGGCGTCGGCATCGGCGCCTCGCGCTCGCTGCCAGGCGACGCGCTGTACGGCCTCAAGCGCACCGTCGAGAAGCTGCAGAAGCGCACCGCGGGCGGCACGCTCGCCGAGGCGGGCAGCGTCCTGGAGCACGCGAACACCCGCATCGACGAGGTGCGCGCCCTGCTCGAGCGCGGCGGCGCGGACGCCCTCGCGCAGGTCGAGAAGACACTGGACGAGCTGCGCAAGGAGATCGACGACGCCACCGCGGAGCTGCTCGCGCAGGCGCGGGCCGGCTCGAAGGCGGCGTACGACAAGCTCGCCGCCACCGTCGGCGACCTCTCCGCCGCGCTGGACGGCCTGCGCGGCCAGCTGCCGCCGCAGGCGCAGGACGAGTACGACGCGGTCATGGCGATGGTCAACTCCGTCACCGGCCAGCTGAAGTCGCTCCCTGTCCCCGGTGGCATCACCCGGCCCGGCGAGGACCCCTCGAAGAGCCCGCGCCCGACCACGCCGCCGCCGACGTCACCGAGCGAGACGACGCCGCCGAAGACGACGCCGCCGACGTCAGGCCCGCCGGTCACGGTCCCGCCGGTCGACCCGTCGGTCACCGTGCCGCCGGTCGACCCGACGAAGTCGCCGATCATCACGATTCCGCCACTGCCGACGATCGAGCCCACACTTCCGGTTACGCTTCCCCCAGCGCTTCCGTAAGGAGGCGCCCGCAGGTTCCCGGCGCTCGCCCGTAGTTGTAGGGGCTACGGGCGAGCGTCCGGGTCTGCCGCTCCCGCCAGTGCGCGCTCGGTGTGCGCCTGCAGCTCCTCCCACACGGCCCGTGTCTGGTCAACGCACACCACGACGAGGTCGCCGGGGTTCGCCTTCTCCAGCGCCCGCCGCGTGGCGGCCAGCTCGTCGAGAACGATCTCCAGGTCGACGCAGCGGCTGTCCGGCGCCGCCTTCACGCCCTCGGCCACCAGCCCCGCGGTCTCGCCGGGCTGCCGGCGCCGCAGGTTGCGGTCCTCGCGGATGACGATGGCGTCGAAGTGCGGCGCCGCCACCTCGCCGAGCTCGCGCATGTCCTCGTCGCGCCGGTCGCCGGCCGTGGCGATGACGGCGATCCGGCGCGTCTTCTCGATCGCGGCGCCCGGCCCGGGCTCGGCGAGCTGCTCCACGAAGTCGCCGAGCATCCGCATGCCCGGCGCGTTGTGGCAGTAGTCCACGACGACCCGGAAGCCGCCGATCTCGGCGACGTTGAGCCGCCCAGGTGCTTGGTAGAACGACGTCGTGAACGTCCGCAGCCCCTGGCGGATGTCGTGCAGGTGCGCCCCCGCCGCGAACGCCGCGGCCGCCGCGGCCATCGCGTTCTGGACGTTCATCATCGCCTTGCCGTCGAACGTCGCCGGGAGCAGGTGCGTCCACGCGAGCTGCATCGCACGCCGCCCGTGCCGGATGACGATCATGTCGCCGAGCGAGGAGCGTTCGAGCATCACGGCGCGGCCGCCGCGGCGGCAGTGCGACTCCACGAGCTCGTTGTCGTCCCGCATCGTGAACCACACGACCTCGCCGGAGCAGGCACGGCGCATCTCGGCGACGAGCGGGTCGTCGGCGTTGAGGACGGCGAAGCCGTCGCGGGGCACCGCCTCCACGACGACCTGCTTCACCTTCGCCAGGTCCTCGAGCGTGTCGATGCCGCCGATGCCGAGGTGGTCGGGGGCGACGTTGAGGACGACGGCGACGTCGTTGCGCTGGTAGCCGAGGCCCTCCCGCAGGATGCCGCCGCGCGCGACCTCGAAGACCGCGAAGTCGACGCGGGGGTTCTGCAGCACCATCCGCGCGGACTTCGGGCCCGAGGCGTCGGCGCGGATGACGAGGCGCTCGTCGATGAGGATGCCGTCGGTCGAGGTCATGCCGACCTTGCGGCCCATGCCCTTGAAGACGTGGGCGATCATCCGCGACGTCGTCGTCTTCCCGTTGGTGCCGGTGACGGCGACGATCGGGATGCGGCTCGGCGCGCCCGGCGGGAACAGCAGGTCGAGCACCGGCTTGGCGACGTACTGCGGCTCGCCGATGGTCGGGTGCGTGTGCATGCGGAAGCCGGGTGCGGCGTTGACCTCGACGATCGCGCCGCCCGCCTCACGGACCGACTGCGTGATGTCCGGCGCCACGAAGTCGATGCCGGCGACGTCGAGGCCGACGACCTGCGCGGCCTCCTCGGCGATCTCGACGTTGTCGGGGTGCGCCTCGAGCGTGCGGTCGACGGAGATGCCGCCGGTGCTCATGTTGGCGGTGAGCGTCAGCTTGACCGTCGTGCCCTCGGGCGGGACGTCGGTCATGGCGTAGCCCTGGCTCCGGACCAGCGCGACGGCCGCGTCGTCCACCTTGATGCGGGTCAGCACCTTCTCGTGGCCCACGCCGCGGCGCGGGTCGGCGTTGGTGTCGGCGACGAGCTGCTCGACGGTGCGTACGCCGTCGCCGACGACGTGCGCGGGGAGGCGTTCGGCGACGGCGGCCATCCGCCCGCCGACGACGAGGAACCGGTAGTCGCTGCCGGTGACGTACGTCTCCACGATGACGCGGCCCCTGCGGGCCTCGGCCTGCGCCAGCGGGAAGGCGTTGCGTACGGCGTCCTCGTCGCGGAGGTCGAGCTGGACGCCGCGGCCGTGGTTGCCGTCGAGCGGCTTCACGACGACGGGGTAGCCGATGCGCTTGGCGACCGCGACGGCGTCGTCCACGTGCCGCACGGCCTCGCTCTGGGGCACCGGGAGCCCGGCGCTGGAGAGCAGGCGCAGGGTCAGCTCCTTGTCGCTCGCGATGTCGGTCGCGAGCGCGCTGGTCATCGACGTCATGGTGGCGCGGATGCGGCGCTGGTGGACGCCCTGGCCCAGCTGGACGAGCGAGCCCTCGTTGAGGCGCAGCGAGGGGATGTCGCGCAGCGCGGCCTCGTCGAGCAGCGCCTGGGTGGACGGTCCGTACGCAGTCCGCTCCGCCATGAGCAGGAACGACTCCAGCTCCGCCTCGAAGTCGAACTCCGGGTCGCGGCGCACCAGGTCGTTGACGACGCGCACGGCGAGCCTGCCCGCGGCGAGGCCGACCTGCTCGTCGGCGTACGCGTAGATCACGTGGTAGCGGCCGCGCTCCTTGGCGCTGCGGGTCTTGCCGCGGCGGGTGTACGCGCCCGTCTCCTGCTGCAGCTGCAGCGCCACGTGCTCGGCGACGTGTCCGAGCCAGGTGCCCTCGCGGAGGCGTTCGAGGAAGCCGCCCTTGTGACCGCGCGAGCAGGAGTGGTCGGCGACGCCGGGGAGGCGCTCGACGAGCGCGTCGGTGAAGCCCGGCAGCCGGTCGGTGGGCCAGTCCTCCAGGGAGCCGAGGTCGACGAGCAGGTTGATGGCGGGGTCGTACGACCAGTAGTTGGGGCCCCGGTAGACGCGCGTCTCGACGACGCGGAGGTCGGGGGACGGCTCACTCACTGCTCGGCTCCTTCGGGGTCCTGCGCTTGCGGCGGGCGGCGCGTTCGACGGACGTGTCGTACGCGCCCTCGGCGGCGATGCGGCGCGCGAGCATACGGCCGAGGCGCTTGCCGATGACGACGTCGGGGTCCTCCGTGTGGCGTACCTCGGGCACGAGGGAGCGGGTGCGCAGGTCGAAGTGCGTGGCGTTCGGCAGCGAGTGCAGCACCACGTCGGAGACGAGCAGCGGCTGGGTGCGCTTGGCGGCGTACGCCTTCGTCTGCATGTGCAGGCCGTCGAACACGGTCACCGCCCCCTTGCCGACGACCTCGACGTAGCGGCCCTCGGTGACGACGATCGCGGTGTCCTCGTCGATGCCGAGGGCGAGCAGCTGCGGCGAGTGCGCGACGAGCGTGAGCAGGCGGCCGAAGCGGTTCCGCTGGGTGAAGTGCTGGTCGATGATGACGCCGTCCACGAGGCCGAGGCCGGCCGCGAGCTGGACCATGCGCTCCTTCGGCGTGATGCCCTCGGCGCCGCCCGCGACCATGTGCGTGGCGACCACGGAGGCGCCCGCGGACGTGCCGCCGACGACGGCGCCGGCCTCGTACGCGTGGATGATCGCGTCGCCGAGCCTGGTGCCGGCGACGATGGAGGAGAGCTTGACCTGGTTGCCGCCGGTCATGAAGACGCCGGTGCACTCGTTCAGGAGGTCGGCGCAGGCGGGGTCGTCGGCCTCCGCGCGCGTCTCCGGCCTGAGTCCTCGCACCTCGGCGACACCGAGCTTGGTGAAGATCTCGCGGTAGACGTCGGTGATCGTGTCGCCGAGGGAGCTGGCCGTGGAGATGACGGCGATGGTGGCCGCTGGGCCGCCGGCGAGACGTACGAAGCGGTTGAGGATCGTGCGCTTGCCGAGCTTGTCCTCGGCGCCGCCGACGACCATGAGCACGCCGCGCGGTGCGTCGGGGTCGGGGGCCTCCATCGCCCGAGCGTAACCGGGTCGCTACACCCATCCGCGGTTACTGGTGAGTAGCGACGCGCGCCACGCGGAAACTGGTGAACCGCGACGTCGCTACTCACCAGTAACTTCGGGGTGGGGCGGTGGGGACGCCGCTACCGCTTGGGGGGCATCCACTCCTCGAACCAGCCGAGGATGCGCGCGGTCCAGTCGAGCACCGCCGGGTACTTGCGGACGCCGTGCCCCTCGCCGGGGTAGATCGCGCAGGCCGTGGGCACGCCGCGCTCGCGCAGCGCCTGGTGGAACTCCAGCGCCTGCCCCGGCGGCGTGCACCGGTCCACGTCGCCTGCCGTGAGGAACGTCGGCGTCCGCACCTTGTCGGCGTGCAGCAGCGGGCTGCGCCCCTCGGGGTCCCCGACGAACACCGCGTCGAAGTGCGCGATGTTGCTCGTGAAGTGCTGGCTGCGCCAGTCGGTCACCGGCGACAGCGCGACCGCCGCCGCGAAGCGCTCCGGCGCCTGCGTCACGAGCCACGTCGTCATGAACCCGCCGTGACTGCCGCCCATGACGCCGATCCGCTCGGGGTCGGCGACGCCCTGCTCCACGAGCGCGTCGAGGCCGGCCAGGTGGTCGTACGTCTCGCCGCCGCCCATGTCCCCGACGACCAGCTCGGCGTACGCCTGCCCGCGGCCGGCCGACCCGCGGACGTTCGGGACGAGCACGGCGTAGCCGCGCGCCAGCAGCGGCGTGACGAACCGCTGCCGCGCGGGTGCGCGCGACTGCTCCTGCGCGACGGGGCCGCCGTGGACGAGGAGGACGGTGGCGTACGGCGCCTCACCGGCGGTGGGCTCGTACAGCAGCCCCTGGATCTCCAGCCCGTCGGGCGCGGTCCACGTGAGGCGGCGCTCGGTGCCGAACTCGGCGGGGTCGGCGGCGTTGCCGAAGACGCGGACCGTGCGGTCCACGCCCTCGCCGACCACGGCGACCTGCGCGGGGCGGTCCCACGCGGTGAGCTCGAGGAGGTACGTCCCGTCGCCGAGGTCCGCGGGCGACGCGACGTAGCCGACCGCGGCGGGGCCGGACCAGAGCTCGACGGGCGTGCTGTCACGCAGCTCGCCGAGGACGGTGTCGAGGCCGCGGCCACCGAGGTAGGTGAGGGTCGAGTCGTCGCGCCAGGCGAGGTGGCTGACGTCCACGTCGCCGGTGGGCAGGGGGGTGACGGTGCCGTTCTCGACGAGGAGGACGTCGCCCGCGACGAGCCAGCGGTCGCTCGCGCGGGCCTGCACGACGGCGAGCCGCGAGCCGTCGGCGGTCGCGGCGGGCCAGCCGAGCTGGCGCCCCTCCTGCCCGCGATGGACCACCGTCTCCCGGCCGGTGGCGACGTCGACGAGGGCGAGCGGGGCGTCGTACCACGCGTCCTCGCCGGGGCTCTCGGAGACGACGGCGGCGATCCGGTCGTTGCCGCACCAGACGGCCTCCCAGACGTTCAGGCCCTCGCGGGAGAACGGCGCGACGGTGCGGGCGGCGACGTCGTACCGCCACGCGCGGCGCCACTGGTCGCTCGTGTCGCCGGTCGTGACGTGGGGGAGCCAGGCCGGGCGGTCGCCGTCGTCGCCGATGCGGCCTGAACCCTCGACGCCGGGCTTCTCCGCCCCGCTGCCCGCGACGCCCAGCAGCAACGACGCGCCGTCGGGCGACCACGACATCCACTCGACGGTGCCGTCGATGTCGGGCGCTGCCCACGCCTCGCCGAGGCGGCCCGCCTCCAGCAGGAACAGGCCGAAGCGACCCGGGTGCCCGCGGTCGGAGAGGAACGCGATCGTCGATCCGTCGGGTGACCAGCGCGGGTAGCGGTCGCTGTGCGGGCCGGCGGTGACCTCCTCGACCTCGCCGGTCTCGACGTCGACGACGCAGACCCGCGAGACGGGGTCGGCGTCGACGACGTCGCGCCGGCTCCCCGTGAACGCGACCTTGCGACCGTCCGGCGACGGGCTCGGGTCGGTGAGGGCGTTGACCTCGCCGAACGGCTCGTTGAGCCGGCGGAACAGGTCCGCGACGTCGGCGTAGAGGGGGGTGTCGCGGATGTCGTCGTCCATCCGCGCAGCGTACGTCCAGCCGTGGCTGCCGTCGGGGTTGGGCGACGACGACGCGTTCCTCGAAGATCACTACGCGGGAGACCGGCGTGGGGACTGCGGAGAACGAGCCGGGTCAGGCCTCGACCAGCACGACGCCCTCGAACTCGAACGCCGCCTGCTTCACCGCGGCCTCGTACGTCTCGTGCCAGGTGTCGGTGACCGTGCGCCAGTCGGCGTCGCAGTAGAACAGGTACCAGCCGTCGTCCTCGTCGTCGTAGCGGGCGACGGCGATGCCGGCGAAGAGGTCGTTGACCGGCACACTGTCGCCCGGCACGCCGTACGAGTGCCGGGTCGCGCCCGTGGGCCGCGCCGTGGCCAGGCCGGCCCACGCGACGACGCGGGCGCCGTCGATGAGCGCGGGAGGCTGCCGCAACGGGGTCAGAGCCGGTGCACGGAGCCGTACGTCGTGACACCGGGCGACGACGAGACCTCCAGCGTGCAGAGGCCGCCGGGGAGGTCGACGTACCTGCTGGCGTACGGCACGCCCTCCGCCGCCACGAACGCCGCCTCGCCGCTCGGACCCGACGGCAGGCAGGTCAGCTTGGACCAGCCGAAGCCGAAGACGCCGTCGAGCGAGATGTCGAGCAGGTACGTCCCCGACGTCGCGACGAGGACGCACAGGCCGCGAGTGCCGCCGACGGACCGCGCGCCGCAGGACTCGACGCCCGCGACGTTGTCGACGTGCGTCGCCCGCGCGGACACAGGGGTGAGCGCCGAGGCAAGGAGCACCAAGGCGAGGAGGGGCTTGCGCATGGAGGGATCCCCAGACGGTGGTGGCTAGAAGACGGGAATGATGTCCTCGGCCGAGATGTCGCCGACGTCGACGCCGTCGAGGTCGAGCTCCGGGATCGCGGGGAACTGGATGCCCCAGCGCTCCACGATGGCCCGCACCTTGGCGATCGCGACCTTCCAGTTCTCGGCCTGCTCCTCGTACGTCAGCACGCCGAGCCCCGCCGACCGCGCGTGGTCGATGAGCACGCGGTGGTTGTCGAGGAAGTACGGCGGCAGGTCCCAGAACTGCGGCGGCGGCTCCCACAGGATCATCGACAGGAACACGAAGCCCGCGCGCAGCTGACGCGTGATGTGCTCCTTGTGCTCCTCGGTGAGCCCGGGCCAGTCGTTCTCCAGCAGCGTCATGCAGATCTGCAGGTGGCGGCTCTCGTCGCGGCCGATCCGCTTGAACACCTCGTGGAACACGGTGTGCTTGGTGCCGGTCGCCATGCCGCGGAAGAGCGTGGAGGAGGCGACCTCGCCCATCATGAACGACGTGAACAGGACGGCCATGGGGTACTTGCCGAGGCTCTTCGAGTAGCCGTTCCAGTAGCGCCCGCCGTTGTGGTATAGCCACGCGATGTTGTTGTGCGCCGCGCGCTCGAGGTCGTCCTGCGGCTCCCAGTCGAGCGGGCCGCCTGGCCAGAGCTTCTGGATCGCGCGCTGGCAGCACTCCTCGTGGTTCATCTCGTCACGGGTGATCGAGAAGAAGCACTTGCGTACGGGGTCTTCCTGGTGCATCTCGAACGCGTGGATGGTCGCGCGGGCGAAGACGGCCGGCCCGCTCGCGTCGAAGTTCGCGAGCAGCGCCCACCAGTACATCATCCCGAGGCGCTCCTCCCTGCTGAAGTCCTCCGGGTGGAGGTCGTCCCAGGGGAGGTCGCTCGGGTTCCACAGCGCGGTCTTGGACTTCTCGTAGATCTCGACCAGCTTGGGGGTGTCGACCCGCCACTCCATCGGATAGATGTTCGGCTGCGGGATCTCGGGAGCCGGCCAGAAGCCACCCTCGGGAACGACGAGCTGGTTCTCGGTCACGGAACTCCTTCTAACACGTCGATGCACAACCGGCAACGAACTGTAACACGCGCGGCGGGCCGCACCCCTGAGGCTACGGCCCGCCGTCGAGCGCCCGTGTCTAGTACGGGTTGAAGCCCTTGGCCGGCGAGCTGGTCGCGGTCGCCGTGGTGCCGGCGGAGGTCGCGGTCAGCGTGAGCCTGCACGTCTGCAGGTCGGGGTGCCCGAACGTCCTGACCTCGCCCGCGACGACGGTGACCGCGGGGTACGTCTGGTCGCGGAACGCGTCCCAGCAGCGCAGCGTCGCGCTGACCGAGCCGGTGGCGACCTCGACGGTGACGACGCGGGTCGGGTAGAGCGTCTGGTCGTTCGTGGACCCGACGATGCCGGAGTCGCAGTACGACGACGCGCCGGCCGCGACGTTGACGAGGCGGACGTGGCAGACGGGGCCGATGACGGCGGCGTTCGCGGGTACGGCGGCGAACGCGGCCGCGACGGCGGCGGTGGCGAGGACGATGCGCATCAGCTGACGGCTCCCGGGTTGATGAACACGTACGACCACGTGCTCGTGACGTTGACGGTGGTGTTGGGGTACACGGCCTCGACGGTCGTGCGGCAGGACGGGCTGTAGTCCTCGAGCATCGCGACGCTCTTCGGCTCCGCGCCGGACACGACGATCGACCGCGACGGCGCGCCGGCGCCGAAGCCGCAGGTGATCGTGACCCTGGCCACGCCCTCGGCGACGACGGCGGTGGCGATGCGGTTGACGGTCGCGCCGGAGACCATCGGCGTGTTGTCGGTCGAGCAGGTCGACGACGCGCCCGCCGCGGCGTGGATCAGCCGCGTGGTGCAGGTCGGGAGGATCACGGCGTCGGCGGGTACGGCTGCCGCGAGCGCCGCGGTCGCGGCCGTGGCGAGCAGGACGGAGCGGGTCATCGGGTGGCCTCCGTGTGGATGCGCGGGGTGAGGTGGCTGACGCCGGTCGCGACGGTGAGGTCGGCCAGCGCGCGCAGGGTCGCGGTGCAGCGGTCGCCGTAGCGCTCGCCGAGCCGCAGCTCGCCCTTCTCACCCTGGGCGAACGTCTCCGACACCGTCCCCGTGTCCCACGGCGACGAGCAGCTCAGCGTCGCCTCGACGGCGCCCTCGTGGACCTCGACGTCGAGGATCCGCGTGGACTCCGAGAACGGCGTGCTGTCGGTGTAGCAGGACCGCTGGTCGCCGTACGCCGCCGCCGCGAGGTGCGTGACGCAGGCCGGGCCGTACGTCGCCGCGCCGGCCGGCACCGCGACCGCGAGGGCCACCGCCCCCGCCGCGACGATCAGGACGCGGTTCACGGCGTCGGCCCGGTGAAGACGCGCGGCGTGAAGTGGCTCAGGCCGGTCGCGGTCGTGCCCGCCGACAGGGCCCGCAGCGACGCGTGGCAGTTGTCGGCGTTCTCGGCGAGGGACAGCTGGCCGCTCTGGCCCGCGGCGTAGACGCCGGAGCGCGTCTCGTTGCCCCAGGAGCTGAAGCACGTCAGCGTGGCCTCGACGGCGCCCGTGTGGACGTCCACGTCGAGGATCCGGATCGCGCGCGAGACCGGGTTGTTGCCCGAGTTGCACGAGGAGACGGTGCCGGCGGCGGCGTTCTCCAGATGGGTCGCGCAGACGGGGAAGAACATCGCCTCCGCCGGGGCGGCGGTGGCTGCTGCCGCGGCGAGGGCCGCGGCGAGGAGGGGCAGGCGCATGGGGCGGCCTTCCGTGAGGGGAACGGAACGTTCGTCCCCTTCGCCCCGTTAGCCCGTTTCCCTGCTCCGCCGCTTGAGGAGGACGGTCATGCGGCCGCCGGAGTTGGAGACGCCGACTGCCTCCCAGCCGAGGGCGCCGAGGCGGGCCAGCTCGCGTTCGGTGCCGGCCAGGTCGCCGGTGTAGCCGGGGTGGCTGCTCGGGACGCCGTCGCCGAGGAACGCGTACTCCCAGCCGCCCTCGACGGCCGTGACCGCGGGCTCGGCCGGCACCTGCTCGACCACGGGTGCGGGGGGCTCGGGATCCGGTACGGCGGCGAGCGGCGCCGCGGGGGCCGCGGGCGCGTACTCCGGCGACCAGAACCGGTGCAGCGCCGACTCGATCGAGCGCGGCGTCGCGACGGCCATGGAGATCGTGAGGGCACCGGTCGCCTCGCGCAGCGACTCGACGGCGAAGCGGTCGGTCGGGTCCGCGACGGCGACGCGCAGCCAGTTCTCACCGGCGGCGATCGGCACGACGCCGAGCATCTCGGCGGACAGGCGGGGGACCCGGCGTACGACCTCGACCGGCACGTCGAGCACGGATGGGTCGACCAGCTCGAAGCCGAGGATGGTGCCGAGGCCGCGGGCCACGTCCACGTCGCTGGCGAGGCCGAGCTCGCACACCACCGCGCCGAGGCGGCGGCGGGGGACCGCGGCCTCCTGGAAGCGCAGGCACTGCTCGAGCTGCCCCGCGGTGATGACGCCGGCCTGAACGAGCGCCTCGCCGAGGCGGAGCCGCTGGCCGGGCGGTGCCTCGTTGCCCCGCGTGCTGTGCACGGGCGTGATCCGGGTCGGGGGCACCCCGAGGGTCGTGTCCACGGCGTACTGGAAGTCCCCGGTCACCCGAGGTGTGTCGGCACGTTCCAGGGGGCTCCGCAGAGTCCGTTCGGACTAGTCCGCCGCGCCGAACACCAGCTCCGACTCGACCGAGCGGCGCCCGGCCAGCCACAGGCCGAGCGCTTCGGCGGTGCCGCGGACGGCGCGGCCGCGGCCGACCGTACGGCCGGTGTCCGAGGCGACGCACTTGTTGTCCTTGAGCCGCTTGATGCCGAGGATCGTGCCCTCGCGCAGGATCGCGGCCGCGACCGGCGGCGGGATCTCCCGGTGCCGGCCGAGCCCGCGGAGCACGTCCTGGTGGTGGATGGCGACGTCGCCGAGGAGGGCGTACGACGCCACGAGCGACGTCCACGCGGGCTTCTCGGCCCACTCGCGGCCCCTCGCGAGCAGCTCGTCGGAGGAGAGCCGGCGCATCCGCTCGACGATGCGGGCGTTGGCCTTGTTGACCAGGCCGGCCGCCTTGACGTACTCGGTCGGCGCCTCGTCGATGCCGATGAGGTGGCTCAGCACGTCGCGCGGCGCCCAGCCCTCGCAGAGCGTCGTACCCGTCTCGAACTCCTCGCGGGTCAGCGAGTCGATCGTCGCCATGAACGCGCGGCGCTCGGCGCGGTAGTCCTTCTCACCGGGGAACATGCGCGAACGTTACCCCGCCAGGTTTGGACCGCTTCCTCCACGGGGACGCCGCACGCCGGAGAGAGAACGGAGCGGTACGTGCTGAGCAAGCTCGGTTGGAAGGTGGCGGCGACGGGCTCGTCGCTGCTCGCGGCACGGCTGACCGCCAAGGCGGTCACCGGCGGGTGGAAGAAGATCAAGCGGACAGATCCGCCCGCCAACCCCGCGGCACCTTCGACCGGCTGGGGCGAGGCGATCGGGTGGGCGACGGCGAGCGGCGTAGCGATCGCGCTGGCTCGCCTCGCCGCCCGCAGAGGCGCGGCGGGTGCGTGGCGCAAGGCGACGGGCCACCTCCCGCCAGGGCTGGAAGAGGCCGCGGCGGCGTAGGGGCTCCGCGGACCTCGTACAGGGGCCGTGCGTTCTTCGGAGCGCACGGCCTCTGTCATGCTCGGCCCGTGAGAGCCGTGGTGCTGCGCGACGGGTCGTACGCCGTCGAGGACCTGCCCGAGCCGGTGCCTGCCGAGGGGGAGGTACGTCTCCGCGTCGCGGCCTGCGGCGTCTGCGGCTCCGACCTGCACCTGCGCGGCATGGGCATCCTGCCGCCGGGCTACGTCATGGGCCACGAGTTCGCCGGCGTGGTCGACGCGGTCGGGCCCGGCGTGACCGGCTGGACGGAGGGCGACCGCGCGGCGGTGTACCCGTTCGTGCCTTCGGACGCCCACGACATGACGGCGTCGGTGACGGGGATCGGCTGCGGTGGGCCGTACGGCGGCCTCGCCGAGGCCTGCGTCGTCGGCGCCGACAGGCTCTGGCGCCTTCCCCCGTCCCTGGACACGCAGCTCGGCGCGATCGTGGAGCCCCTGGCGGTGGCGCTGCACGCACTGGACGTCAGCGGCGTACGCCCCGACGACGCCTGCGCGGTCGTCGGCGCCGGACCCATCGGCGTGCTGACCGCGCTGGCGCTGCGGGCGCGCGGTGTCACGCGGGTGGCCGTCGTGGAGCCGAACGCCGCGCGCCGCGACCGGCTCGACGCGGTGGCGTTGCCGGCGTTCGGGCTCGACGGCGTGCACGAGGCTGTCATGGCGGCGCTGGGCGGGCCGCCGCGCGTGGTGTTCGAGTGCGCGGGGCACCCCTCGGCGCCGGGGCTGGCGCTGGAGCTCGTCGCGCCGAGCGGGGTCGTGGCGCTGCTCGGCGTCCTGAACGAGCCCGTCCCCATCTCGCAGCTCCTGCTGATGATCAAGGAGGCGCAGCTGCGGGCGTCGTTCTGCTACCGGCCGGCGTCGTTCGACGAGGCGGTGGGGCTGCTCGCGGACGGCGCGGTGCCGGTGCACGGGCTGGTGACGGCGCGGCGTTCGCTGGAGGAGGCGCCCGCGGTCATGGACGCGCTGGCGGCGGGTACCTACGAGCTGAAGGTGCTGCTGCTGCCCTGATCTCGTGATCTTGGCGACGTTCGTGTCGGCCGGGCAGCACAAACGTTGCCAAGATCACGAAAGGGCGACGCCGGGGCCGCAGCCTAGTGGGCGGGGGCGGGGCAGCCGGACTCGGCGTCGGCGACGGTGTCGTACGTCGGGATGAGCGAGTCGACGCGGGTCAGGCTGAGCACGCGGCGGACGATCGAGCGCGGGCCGGCCAGGTGCAGCCGCGCGCCGCGGCGCTGCAGGCGCTTGTGGCCGCCGATGATGACGGACAGGCCTACGGAGTCGAGGAACTCGACGCCCTCGAGGTCGAGCACGACGAGGGTGGAGTCGCTGGTGCTGGCGTCGACGAGGTCCTGGCGCAGCTGGGGCGCGGTCGCGAGGTCGAGGTCACCCAGGGGGGAGAGGGTGCGGTGGCCGGCGCAGTTGTCCGGGGGGGCGAGCATGGCGGTCATGACGCGGGGCCGATCTCTGGTGGCGCGTCGAGACGTCGAATGTCGAACCGGCGAATGCGGCAGATCGGGGTGCGCTGACTGGTGTTCCGACCTGAATCCGACAGTACGCGCCCAACGGTACGAAGGGAACCAACAGGGGGTGGCCGCAGGGCTACGAACCGCTGTCCCGAACCAGGCGAACCGGACGCCCTCCGCCTCGATCGGGGTGCGATCCGCGTCTCTTCGCCGCACAGCGCCTGTTCTTTGAAGATCACTACGCGTGAGACCGGCGGGTGGGCTGCAGGGTTGGGCCCGACCTGGGCGCGCGGCCGGCGGCGTGGCGTCACCGCAACCCGCGCTGACGTCCGGCTGTTCTGTGAAGATCACCACGCGGGGAGACCGCGTTCCCCAGCTGCAGAGAACGACGCGATAGCGCGAGGCAGGCCCCGCCTACGCGATCTTGACCTCGCCGAACACCCTCCGCACCAGCGGCTCGAAGTGCTCCAGCGGCTCGGTGTCGTACTCCGGGTCGAACGCCGTCTGGTCCCACTCGTCGGTGAACCGCTCCGCGGCGGCGTACCACGGCTCGGCGGCGTACTGCGTCCGCGCCTCGGGGTCCTTGCCGATGAGCGAGTAGTAGTGGCGGCCCTGGAAGTCCTGGTGCGTGCGGACGATCTCGTAGGTCTCCGCGGAGACGTACGGCTTGAGGATCTCGGCCGCGATGGCGGGGTGGTTGGCGACGCTGACGACCTTGCCGACGTCGTGGCAGAGCGCCCCGACGACGAGGTCGTCCGGCGCGCCGGCGCGCTCGGCGCGGGTCGCTGTCTGCAGCGCGTGGGCGAGCTGGTTGATGCCGAAGCCGCCGCTGAACCCCTCCAGCGTCCGCAGCATCGCGAGCACGCGGTCGGCGACCTGCTCCTGGTACGGCACGGTCTCCTGCGCGATGACCATCCAGTCGTCGAGCGTGCCCTCGTCCATCCGCGTGAACGCCATCGCGCCCCTCCTTCGGTGTGTCACCCGATGGTACGCACGGCAGGAGGCGCGGGCACCGTTGCCGAACTCCGTTCTGGTAACCCTTCTACGGCAATCGGAGCCCCCCGTGAACCGCCGCCTTCCCGCGTTCGTCGCCGCTGCCCTGCTCGCCGCCCTCGCGCCCGTCTCCGACGCGGCGCCGAAGCCGGCGTACGACGTCCGCATCCGCACCACCGAGTACGGCATCCCGCACATCGAGGCCAAGGACTGGGCCTCGCTGGGCTACGGCTACGGCTACTCGGTCGCGCGGGAGACCATCTGCGTGCTCGCGGAGACGTACACGACGGTGCGCGCGCAGCGGTCGCGCTTCTTCGGCCCGGACGCGGGCTACAGCTACCGCGCCAACGGCTCGACGGTGAACAACCTCAACAGCGACTTCTTCTTCCAGCAGATCATCGACGAGCGCCGGGTCGAGAAGCTGCTGGGCGGCCCCGACGCGCCCAAGCCGCAGATCCGCGACGGCGTGCGCGGCTACGTCGCCGGCTACAACCGCTGGCTCGCGAGCGTCGGCGGCGCCGCCGGCGTCACCGACCCGGCCTGCAAGGGCAAGCCGTGGGTCACGCCGATCACCGAGATGGACGCGTACCGCCGCTTCTACCAGCTCGCTCTCCTCGCGAGCAGCGGCGTGGCGATCGACGGCATCGGCGCGGCGCAGCCGCCGTCGCCCGCCGCGCCCGCGACGCCGGTCGACGCCGCCGAGACCGCCGCCGCGCTCGAGCGGGAGTTCGGCCGGCTCGACATCGGCTCCAACGCCGTCGCGCTCGGCAAGGACGCCACCGCCAACGGCCACGGGATGCTGCTCGGCAACCCGCACTTCCCGTGGATCGGCTCGGAGCGCTTCTACCAGGCGCACCTCACGATCCCCGGCCAGCTCGACGTCGCGGGCGGCTCGCTGCTCGGCGTGCCGATCGTGCTCATCGGCCACACGGCGCACCAGGCGTGGTCGCACACGGTGTCGACGGCGTACCGCTTCACGCCGTTCCAGGAGACGCTCGTCCCCGGCTCGCCGACGACGTACCTCTACGACGGCGTCCCCACCCCGATGACGTCGCGCACGGTCACCGTCGACGCGCTGACGCCGGAGGGCACGGTCGAGAAGCGCACGCGCACGCTGTACGCCACCAAGCACGGCCCGATCTTCACGTCGCTGCTCGGCATCCCGCTGCCGTGGACGCCCGCGACGGCGTTCAGCATGGGCGACGCCAACGCCCCGAACTTCCGCTACCTCAACCACTTCTTCGACGTGAACCAGGCGCAGAGCGCCCGCGACGTCCTCGACTCCCTGAAGCGCAACCAGGGCATCCCGTGGGTCAACACCATCGCCGCGGACGACAAGGGCGAGGCGCTGTACGCCGACATCTCCGTGACGCCGCACGTCACCGACACCAAGGCGCTGACCTGCGGTACGGCGGTCGGGCAGGCGACGTTCGCCGGCCTGCGGCTGCCGGTGCTCGACGGGTCGCGCTCGATGTGCGAGTGGGGCACCGACCCCGACTCGCGGCAGCCGGGCACGTTCGGGCCGTCCAGCATGCCGTCGCTCATCCGCAGCGACTACGTCACCAACTCGAACGACTCGTTCTGGCTCTCCAACCCCGAGCAGCCGCTCGAGGGGTACGCCGAGATCATCGGCGACGAGCGCACCGAGCGGACGACGCGCACGCGTTCGGGCCTCGTCATGGTCGCGGAGGAGCTCGCTGACGGCGGCCGCTTCAGCCGCCAGGAGCTGCAGGACATCCTCTACGCCAACCGCCAGCACTCCTGGGAGCTGACGAAGGCCGACGTGCTGACGATGTGCCGGGCGTTCCCCGGCGGCTACGCGCCGTCCTCGAACGGCCCGGTCGAGGTCGGCAACGCCTGCGACGTGCTCGCCGCGTGGGACGGCCGCGACAACCTCGACTCCCGTGGGGCGGTGCTGTTCCGCCGCTTCTGGACGCGCACGATCGCGGTCCAGGCGCCGGTGCTCGCCAACCAGCAGCGCGCGCCGATCTGGGCGGTGCCGTTCGACGCGGCCGACCCGGTCGGCACGCCGCGCGGCCTCGACGTCGCCAACCCGCTCACCCACAGGGCGTTCGGCGACGCGCTGAACGACCTGTCCGGCGCGGGCATCCCCGTCGACGCGCCGCTCGGCGAGTTCCAGGTCGACAAGCGGCCCGACGGCACCGCCACGCCGTACCACGGCGGCCCCGGCGGGGTCGGCGTCTTCAACGCCATGAACGCCTCGTGGAGCGCCACCCGCGGCTACGTGGGCCCGCTGCAGCACGGGTCGTCGTTCATCCAGGTGGTGTCGTTCGACGGGGACGGCTGCCCGGACGCGCGGACGATCCTCACGTACTCGCAGTCGCCCAACCCGAACTCCCCGCACTACGCCGACCAGACCCGCCTGTACTCCTCGGGCGGCTGGGTGACGTCGCGGTTCTGCGGCGGCGACGTGCGCGACCACGCGCTCTCGACGCTGCGCCTCACCGGCTCCTGACGCGCGCCGGCGCGGCGCCCCGGTGACGGGACGCCGCGCCGTTCGCGTGCCGGGTCAGCCGGCCGTGTAGCCGCCGTCGACGACGAACTCGGCGCCGGTGACGAAGCTCGCCTCGTCGCTCGCGAGGAACGCGATCGTGGCCGCGATCTCCTCGGGCCTGCCGAGGCGCCCCATCGGGGTCGTCCCGATGAGCACGTCGCGGTCGGTGTCGCCGAGGATCGGCGTGTCGACGAACCCTGGGTGCACGGAGTTGACGCGCACGCCGGCCTTCGCCCAGCCGAGCGCCGTGGTCTTGGTGAGCAGCCGCACCGCGCCCTTCGCGGCGTGGTAGGCGGGGCTCACTCCGGAGCCGACGATGCCGTACATCGAGCTGATGTTGACGACCGACCCGCGGCCGCTGCGCTTCAGCGCCTCCGCGGCCGCCTTCATGCCGAGGAACACGCTCGTCTGCGTGACCGCGACGACCTTGTCCCAGGTGTCGACGGTGGTGACCTCGATCGGCTCGGTGTCGCCGATGCCCGCGTTGTTGACGAGGACGTCCAGGCCGCCGAACGTCTCGACCGCCGTCGCCACGGCACCGGCCCAGCCCTGCTCGTCGGTGACGTCCAGGTGCACGTACGCCGCCCTGCCGCCGTCCTTCTCGATCTCGGCGACGACCGCGGCGCCCGCGTCGTCCTGGAGGTCGCCGATCAGCACCGCGGCGCCTTCGGACGCGAGGCGTCTCGCCGTCGCCTTGCCGATGCCGCTCGCTCCGCCGGTGACGAGTGCGACCTTCCCGTCGAACCTGGCCATCGTCCGCTCCTCTCGCTTGTGGTTGATACATCCACCAACTTGGTTGACGCATCAACTATTCCGCCTACGCTGGTGTCATGACGGGAACGAGGTGGCTGGACGCCCGCGAGGAGCGGGCGTGGCGGGCGATGCAGTTCCTGCAGATGCGGCTCGAGTCCGAGCTGGCCAGGCAGCTCGCCGCGGAGTCCGGGCTGTCGTACGCCGACTACGTCGTGCTGGTCGCGCTGACCGACCAGCCGGAGGGGCGGCTGCGGCAGTTCGAGCTCGGCCGGGTCCTCGGCTGGGAGAAGAGCCGACTGTCGCACCACGTCGGCCGCATGGTCGAACGCGGCCTGGTGGCGAAGGAGCGGTGCGGCTCCGACCGCCGCGGCGCGTACGTCGCGGTGACCGGGCACGGCCGCGCGGAGATCGCGGCGGCGGCGCCCGGCCACGTCGCCACCGTCCGGCGCCTCTTCCTCGACCACGTCACGCCGACGCAGCTCGACGTCGTCGCCGACGTGGCGGAGAAGGTGCTGGCGGCGATCGACGCGACCGCGCGCCGTTAGGAGCGTTCCGGCGAGACTCGAACGAGTCACCGGTGGTCGGCTCGAGCTTGGGATGTCCAGGAACTCCACCTGTGCGCGACGGCATCCCAAGTTCGCGAGCCGTCGCTCCTAGCGCTCGCGCGCCTCCAGCTCCGCGACGCGGCGTTCGAGCGCGGTGACGCGGTCCTCCAGGCGGAACACGTACTCGGCGAGCCCGCGCACGGAGTAGTACGGGCCGTACCACCGGGTGACCCTGCGGACGTGCTCCCTGCCGGTCTCGCCGGGCTTCGCGTCGTACGGCCGGAACAGGCTCACGGCGCCGGCCTCAGCAGGGCGTCGAGCCAGGAGAAGTGCTCGACCGGCGGGTCGCCCTCGGCGCGGGTCAGGGCGGGCGGCTCCCCGGGTACGACCTTGAGCCCGATCGCGCGTCTGAGCTCGGGGACGCCGAGGGTGACGTAGACGGCGACGCCGTCGGCGCCCGGTGTGGACGCCTCGGTGCCGAGCCGCGCGTCGGTCAGGAACACCAGCCCGGCCGGCTGGTGCGGCGTCACCGCGGGCCGTAGCTCGTCGACGATCGCGGCGGCGCGCTGGACGAGGTTGCCGCGCAGGCCGTCCACGCGGATCGCGACCTCGTCGGCCGCCGCGTCGCGAGGGAGGACGACGAGCGTCGGGGCGACGGCGCCGTTCTGCTGGAACACGACGTCGGCCTCGCGCACCCACCGCAGGCACAGGTCGTCGAACAGCCCAGCCACGTCGCTCATGGATCGCAGCATAGGGTCGGGCGATGAGCGAGCTCGACCTGCTGGTGGACGCGTACCTCGAGTGGCTGTGGGAGGCGTCGCCGGTCACGGCGACCGTCCTCGGCGTCGAGGGCCACGACGACAGGCTGCCCGACGTCACGGCGGAGGGGTTCGCGCGCCGGGCCGCCGACGAGGACGCGTGGCTGGCGCGGTTCCGCGCCTTGGACGACGAGGGGCTGCAGCCCGACGAGCGCATCGACCGCGACCTCGCGATCTCGGTGCTGCGCGGCGCGCAGCTCGAGCGCGACTGGGCCGTCTGGAAGCGCAACCCCGACACGTACACGACCCCTGTGCTGCACGGGACGTTCCTGCTGTTCCTGCACACCGACAGGCCCGAGGAGGAACGCGCCCGCGCCGCGATCGCCCGCCTCCGTGCGGTCCCGGCGATGCTCGACGCCGCGCGCGCCAACCTCGACCCGGCCCTCGCGCCGGAGATCCTCGTCACGCGCGCGATGGCGCAGGTGCAGGGCGCCAAGGCGTACGCGTACGACCTCGTCGCGGCGTCCGTCGTCGACAGCGGCCTGCGGCTCGAGGTGCAGGAGGCGGGGGAGGTCGCGGGGGACGCGTTCCAGGCGTTCTGGGAGTGGCTGCTCGACTTCCGCGACCGGTGCACGGGCGAGTTCGCGATCGGGGAGGAGCTGTACTCCGCGCTGCTCATGGAGCGTGAGGGGCTCGGCTACGGCGCGCGCGAGCTGCGCGCGCGGGGGCAGGCGGCGTACGACGAGCTGGCCGCCGACATGGCCCGGCGCGCCAAGGAGATCGCCGGCCACGACGACTGGCGCGCACTGCTGGACGAGCTCAACGACGACCACCCGGCGACGCCCGAGGAGATGCGGGCGACGTACGAGGAGTGGACGGAGAAGGCGCGCGCGTTCTGCCGCGAGCTGCAGCTCGTCACGCCGCCCGAGGGCGAGGAGTGCCGGGTCGTGCCGTCGCCGGCGTTCTCGCGGGCGTCGCAGGCGGTGGCGTCGTACGTCAACCCGCAGGCGTTCCGCGGCGCTCGTACCGGCCACTTCTTCGTGCCGTACCCGCCTGACGGGGCTACGGAGGAGCAGGTCGCCCAGCGGCTGGCGACCAACTCGTTCTCGTCGATGCCGACGATCGCGGTGCACGAGACGTACCCCGGCCACCACTGGCACCTGACGTGGTCGCTCGCGCAGCCGCGGGTGCTGCGCAAGGTCGCGGGGACGGCGTACTTCGTCGAGGGCTGGGGGCTCTACAGCGAGGAGCTGATGCGCGAGCAGGGGTTCTTCACCGACCCGCGACACGAGCTCTGCCAGGTCGACGCGCGGCTGTTCCGCGCGGCGCGGATGGTCGTCGACACGTCGCTGCACCTCGGCGAGATGACCGTCGAGGAGGCGATCGACTTCATGTCGACCAAGGCCTCGCTGTCCGTCGAGACCGCGCGGGCCGAGGTGGCGCGGTACTGCGCGTGGCCGACGCAGGCGGCGTCGTACCTCACCGGCGCGCTGGAGATCGCGCGGCTGCGCGACGAGTGGCTGGCCGACGGCAGGGGGACGCTGCGGGAGTTCCACGACGCGATCGGCGGGTCCGGGCGGCTGCCGCTGAACCTCGCCGAGCGTGCCGTGCTCGGCTCCTGACCATGCGCTCGCGCTTTCTCGCCGCCGCGCTGGCGCTGGCGCTCGTGCCGGGCTGCACCGTCGGCGTACGGCGGTCGGAGCGGTCGCGGTCGCCTGTCACGCCCGCCGCGTCGGTGTCGGTGCCTGCCTGCCGGACGACGTACGCCGCCCCCGACCCGAAGCGCCCCAAGATCAGCGTGACGTTCGACGTGGACGAGGGGTACGCGCGCGTCACAGGCACAGAGAAGGTCGTGTTCACTCCTGACAGGCCGGTGACCGAGCTGGTGTTCAGGCTCTGGCTCAACGGCCCCGCGCCGGCCCGCAACGGCGGCCGCATCGAGGTCACGGGCGCGAGCCTGCCGATGTCGTTCGAGAGCGCGGGCGGCGCGGAGGGGACGCAAGGGACGCTGCTGCGCCTGCGGCTGCCGTCGGAGTCGCCGGCGGGCGTCGCCGTGCGCGCCGAGCTGGAGTTCACGATGACGCTGCCGCGCGCCGACGTGGGCCGCTGGGGGCACACGCTGTACACGGCGTGGTGGGCGAGCGCGCACCCGATGCTGGCGTGGGTGCGCGGCGCGGGCTGGCACACGTACCCCGCCGTCGGCATCCTCGGCGAGACCGCCGCCAACGAGGCCGCCGACTACGACGTCACGGTCGACGCACCGTTCGGCGACACGGTGCTCGGGGTGTCGTTCGAGGACTCGCCGACCGTCACCGGGGCGGGCAAGCGGCGGTGGAGGTTCGTCAACGAGACCGCGCGCGACGTCGCCGTCACCGTCGGCCGCTTCACGACGCGCGACGTCAACGCGGGCGGCGTACCCGTGCGCATCGCGGTGTCCGACGAGCTCGCGCCGGGGGAGCAGAGCGCGCGGGTCCTGGACCCGATCGCGGAGCTGACGCGGGCGTCGATGGACCGGTTCACGGCGCTGTTCGGGCCGTTCCCGTACCCCTCGCTCACCATCGTCGCGCTCGAGCCGATCCTCGGCTCCGGCGTCGAGTACCCAGGGTTCATCTGGGCGGGGTCGCGGCGCTACGACGTCGTCGTGCCGCACGAGATCGCGCACGAGTGGTTCTACGGTCTCGTCGGCGACGACCAGGGCACGTCGCCGTGGCTCGACGAGTCGTTCGCGTCGTACGCCGAGGGGCTGCTCAACGAGGAGAGCTACGACCGCTTCGTCGGCCTGCTCGACAGCGACGGCCGCGTCGGCGCGCCGATGACCCACTGGGACCGCAACGACGACGACTACGGCCGCGTCGTCTACGCCAAGGGCGCCGGCGCGCTGCTGACCGCGCGGGCGGAGACGGGGGCCGCGACGTTCGACGCGCTCATGCGCTGCTACGTCAACGAGAACGCGCACCGCGTCGCGACGCCGGAGGACGTACGGGAGGCGTTCGCCCCAGCCCCTCGCGTGGTGGAGATCCTGCGGGAAGTCGAGGCGCTGCCGTGATCCCCGGGCCGACCGCTCCCGGTTACTGGTGAGTAGCGACATCGACCGAGCACGAACTGGTGAACGACGACGTCGCTACCCACCAGTAACCTCCGGTCCCCCGGGGGGCCTCCGGGTCAGCCGAGGAAGGGGACCTTGCGCAGGCCCGCCGTCGCGGCCTTGACGTAGTCGGCCACCGCCGTCGGTACCAGCGTGTCGAGCACCGTGCCGGCCACCGCGTCGAAGCCGACGAGGTACCGGGCCAGCGGGTACGGCACCGCCAGCGCGAGGCGGATCGTGCGTGCCACCCAGATCGGGTCGGGCAGCCGCTCGGCCGCCGTCGAGAGGCCGTGCGCGCGGTCGTACGCCGCGGCGTACGGCGACGCCTCGACCTCCTCAGGCAGCCGCTCGCGGGCGCCGTTCCAGATGCCCGTCCCGAAGCCGCCGGGCTCGACGAGGATCACCTTGACGCCGAACTGCGCGACCTCCTGGCGCAGCGCGTCGGAGAGCGCTTCCAGGGCGTGCTTCGACGCGGAGTACCAGCCGGTCATCGGCGTCGTCACGCGCCCGGCGATGGACGAGACGTTGACGATGCGCCCCTCGCCGCGCTCGCGCATGCCGGGGAGGACGAGCCGGCAGATGCGCATGGGGCCGAGGACGTTCGTCTCGAAGATCTCCCGCGCGGCGTCGTCGGGGACCTCCTCGATGGGTCCGGCGAAGCCGTAGCCGGCGTTGTTGATCACCGCGTAGAGGCCGTTCTGCGCCGTCATCGCCGCGACCTCGGCGAACGCCTGCCCGGTCGACTCCGCGTCCGCGACGTCGCAGATCACGTACCGCAGCGCGGCGCCCTTCTCCGCGGCGGCGGCCTGCAGGATCGCGGCCTTCTCCTCGCTGCGTACGGTGCCGATCACGTCGTACCCGTGCGCCGCGAGCTCCACGGCGGTCGCCAAGCCGATGCCACTGTTCGCGCCAGTCACCACAACACTCCTCATGGGACTAAGGTCTGCGCCCGTGAGCGATCAGGCAAACCAGCCCCTCGACGTGGCCCTCGTCCGGCTCGACCCCGGCCTACCGGTCCCGGAGTACGCGCACCCCGGCGACGCGGGCGCGGACCTCTACCTGACGGCCGACGTCAAGATCGCGCCGGGGGAGCGCGTGCTCGTCGGCACCGGCGTCGCGATCGCCCTCCCCGAGGGGTACGCCGCGTTCGTCCACCCGCGCAGCGGCCTCGCCGCGAGGCACGGCATCACGATCGTCAACGCCCCGGGAACGGTCGACGCGGGCTACCGCGGGGAGATCAAAGTCATCCTCCTGAACTCCGACGCCGTGGAGCCGGTAGCGTTGCGGCGAGGGGACCGGATCGCTCAGCTCGTGGTGCAGCGGGTGGAGCGGGTCGCGTTCCGCGAGGTGGACGAACTACCGGCGACGGCCCGGGGCGCAGGCGGCCACGGGTCGACGGGGCGATAGAAGGGGAGCGCAGAGGCGTGGCGTTCGGACGCAAGAAGAGCAAGGACGAGCCCGAGGTCGAGGCGAAGGTCGCGGAGGAGAAGGCTCCCGAGCCGGAGCCCGTCGCCGTCACCACCGGGCCGTACGACGTCGCCGACGTCCCCGACGAGCTGCCGCGGCTCGACCTCGGCGGCATCAAGGTGCCGGTCCCCGAGGGCACCGAGATCCGCGTGGACGTCAGCCCCGAGGGCCACGTGGTCAGCGCCGTCGCCGTCAACGGCAACAGCCAGCTGCAGGTCAACGCGTTCGCCGCGCCGCGCCGCGAGGGCATCTGGGACGACGTCCGTACGGAGATCCGCCAGTCGCTGCAGAACGAGCAGGGCGGGCAGGCCGACGAGTCCGACGGGCCGTTCGGCCGCGAGCTGCGCGCGCGCATCCCCGCCGGCCAGCCGGGTCAGACGACGCCCGCGCGCTTCCTCGGCGTGGACGGTCCGCGCTGGTTCGTCCGCGGGCTCATCACCGGTCCCGCCGCGACCGACCCGGCGCAGGCGAAGGCGCTCGAGGACGTGTTCCGCGGCATCGTCGTCGTCCGCGGCAACGAGGCCATGGCGCCCCGCGACGCGCTGCCGCTGCGGCTCCCGCGCGAGGCCGCCGAGCAGGCCGCGCACGCCCACGCCGAGGCGCGGGCGCAGCAGGAGGCGCAGGGCCCGTACGGCGGCACCGAGGGCGGCGACTTCAACCCGTTCGAGCGCGGGCCGGAGATCACCGAGACGCGATAGCCCGCCGGCACGCCGCCAGCGCGGCGTCGCCGAGGATCGAACGCCGCTCGCCCCACTCCGCCAGGCTCAGCGACTCCAGGGCGGCGCGGGGCAGCGCCGCGGCGTACGCCTCCGCCGCCGCGAACGGGTGCGCCGGGTCGTCCACCATCCCCACGACGCCCGCCGCCGCGGTGACCCGCGCCAGCGCCTCGACGTCGGGCGCGGTGTCTGCCGCGACGGCTCTGAACGCCGCTCCCAGCGACTCCGGGTCGTGCGCGAGCCACGAGCGTTCGAGCTCGATGACGATCCACCGGGGTACGGCGTCCTCCGCCGCGATCCGCGCCAGCGTCGCCTCGACGCCGGTGGCGGCGAGCTCGTCCGCGACCGCGGCGTTGGCGAGCGCGGTCGGCGACCCCGCGCCGAGCCAGCCCGGGATGGCGAGCAGCAGCGCGTCCACGGCGGCGCCGGTCAGCGCGTACGACGCCGCCACGTGCGCCCCCAGCGACGTGCCGCCGACGACCCGCGCGCCGGTCGCGTCGGCGACCGCGGCGAGGTCGCGTACGTGACGCTCGAGCGCCTGGTCGGCCGGGTCGGGGAGCGGCGTCGAGTCGCCGTGGCCGCGGAGGTCGTACGTCACCAGCCGGTACCCCGCCGACACGCACCCCGCCCAGCACCGCGCCGCGAACTCACCCGTCGAGCCGACCCCCGAGACGAGCACCGCCGCCGGTGCCGCGGCGTCGCCCCGCTCGGTGACGGCCAGCGTCACGCCGTCCACGCCGAGCCGCCACGACCGCACGGTGCGATTCTTGCCGAGTGTCGAACCGGTGGCGGGTCCTGGGCGGCGTGGTGGCCGGCCTGCTCGTCGCGGGCGCCGTCGTCACGGCGCTCTCCGTCGGCGCCGACCGCGCCGCGCGGCTGGCGGGCGGCGCGCCTCCTGAGGTCGTACGCCCCGAGGACGCCCGCCCCGCGCCCGAGCTGGCCGGCATCGGCGAGTGGCTCAACTCCGCGCCGCTCACCATGGCCGGCCTGCGCGGGCGCGTGGTGCTCGTCGACTTCTGGACGTACTCGTGCATCAACTGCCGCCGGACGTTCCCGTTCCTGCGGGCGCTGCACGAGACGTACTCGGACCGTGGTCTGACCATCGTCGGCGTCCACGCGCCGGAGTTCGACTTCGAGGCCTCCCCTGACAACGTCGAGCGCGCCGTCCGCGACCTCGACGTCACGTGGCCGGTCGCGCAGGACCCCGACCTCGCGACGTGGGACGCGTTCCGCAACGACTATTGGCCGGCCAAGTACCTCGTCGACCGGCACG
Source organism: Frankiaceae bacterium (assembly GCA_035556555.1). GTDB lineage: Bacteria > Actinomycetota > Actinomycetes > BP-191 > BP-191 > BP-191. The sequence goes on along the minus strand of DATMES010000046.1, from coordinate 24,231 downwards.
GCCTGATCCGGCTCGTGCACATCGGGGAGGGCGACGAGGAGGAGATCGAGGACGCCGTACGCGGCCTGCTCGCCGACGGCGGCGACCCCGGACCGGTGCGCGCCGGCGCGAAGCACGAGCCCGACACGGGACGGCAGACGCCCGAGCTGTACCTCGGCTACTCCCGCGGCCTGCTCGTTCCCGACGGGAAGACGCAGGACCGCGCCGATGCCCCCGGCGGCCGCAACGCCGTCCGCCTCGACGGCCGCTTCACCGGTGCCAAGGAATGGCTCTCCGCCGCCGCGCCGGGCGCGACAGTCACCGTGGACTACACCGCCCGCGACGTCTACGCCGTCCTCGCGCCACCCGCAGGAACCGTTGCGCCCCAGCGCCTCGAGGTCCGCTGGAACGACGCGCCAGTGCCCGCCGACCGGCGCGGCCGTGACGTCGTGGCCGAGGACGGGCGGACGTACGTCGATGTCGAGGCCGACGACCTGTACCACCTGCTGACAGGCCCCTCGCCAGGCGACGCGCGGGTGACGCTCGTCGCCACGCAGCCGGGCGTGCGGTTCTTCACGTTCACGTTCGGGCGCTGATGCTGGCCTTCGTGGTGGCGTTCGGGTTCGGGGTGCTGTCGTTCCTCGCGCCGTGCACGGTGCCGCTGCTGCCGGCGTACGTCGGTGTCCTCACCTCCGGCGGTCGGCGCATCGTGCCCGCGTCACTGCTGTACGTCCTCGGCTTCTCCGTCGTCTTCGTCTCGCTCGGGTTGGCAGCGGGCGGGCTGGGCCGCGCCGTCCGCGCCGAGGGAGGGGTGGCGCAGCGCGTGGGCGGGGTCCTCGTGCTGGCGTTCGGCGTCGCGCTGCTCACCGGGCTGACGTCGAGGCTGCCGGTACGGAGCGTCGGCGGGACGGCGCCGTTCGTGCTGGGGCTGGTGGCGGGGACGGCGTTCACGCCGTGCGTCGGGCCGTTCCTCGGGGCGGTGCTGACGCTGAGCGCGATCGAGGGCGCGTCGCTGCGCGGGGGCGCGCTGCTGGGGGCGTACTCGCTCGGTCTCGGGGTGCCGTTCGTCGCGGCGGCATACGCCGTGTCGGTCTCGCCGCGCCTCACCCGGGCGCTGACGCGGGTCAGCCGCGTCCTCGACGTCGTCGGCGGCGTTCTCCTCCTCGCCCTCGGGCTGCTGCTCGTCAGCGGGGCGTACGGCCGCCTGGCCAGCAGGCTCGCCGAGTGGGCGGTCTAGTCTGTCGGACCATGCCAGAGGGACGCTTCAAGCGCGCGCTGCGCCGGCTGACCGCCGACGACGACGAGCTCGCCGCCGAGGACCTGCAGAGCCGCGTCGAGCAGCACGGCGCCTGCCCCATCGCCGAGGCGCCGTCGCGGCGTCCCGTACGCCTCCACGGCACGCTCCAGAGCGTCACGCTCCGCCCGCGCGGCGGCGTCCCCGCGCTGGAGGCCGAGCTCTACGACGGCACCGCGACGGCGTACGTCGTCTTCCTCGGCCGCCGCAAGATCGAGGGCATCCGGCCCGGCGCGTCGATGGTCGTCGAGGGCCGCCTCAGCGAGCCCGCGGGCGGTCACCGCACGATCTACAACCCGTCGTACGAGCTGCTCCCGCAGCGCAGCGACCAGCCCGGCTAGCCAGGCCCCGGCTTCGAGAGCAGCGCGTCGAGCTCGGCGTCGCGGTCGCTCGTCGCCACGACGAGCAGCTCGTCGCCCGCCTCCAACGGCATCTGCGGCGTCGGCATGAGGACGTTGCCCTCGCGCAGGATCGCCACCAGCGCCGAGTCGGCCGGCCACTCGACCTCGCCGACGGTCCTGCCGAGGATCGGCGAGTCGTCCGCGAGGCGCAGCTCGGAGAGGTTGGCCTGCCCCTGCTGGAACGTCATCAGCCGGACGAGGTCGCCGACGGTCACGGCCTCCTCGACCAGCGCCGTCAGCATGCGCGGCGTGGAGACCGAGACGTCGACGCCCCAGCCCTCGTTGAACAGCCACTCGTTCTTGGGGTGGTTGACCCGCGCCACGACGCGCGGCACGCCGAACTCCGTCTTCGCGAGCAGCGACACGACGAGGTTGACCTTGTCGTCGCCCGACGCGGCGACGACGACCTGGCACTCGTCGAGGTTGGCCTTCTCGAGCTGGGACACCTCGCAGGCGTCGGCGAGGAGCCACTGCGCGCCGGGCACCGTGGCCTCCTTGAGCGCCTTCTGCTCCTTCTCGATGAGCAGGACCTCGTGGCCGTTGCCGAGCAGCTCGCTGGCGATGGAACGGCCGACGTTGCCGGCTCCGGCGATAACGACGCGCATCAGTGACTCCCCTCCTCGGGGCCGCCGGAGACGACCTTCTCGACCTCGCCGAGGCGTTCCTTCACGAGCGCGAAGTGGACGATGTCGCCCTCCTGCACCACGGTGTCGCGCTCGGGCAACGTCCCCACGCCGAGCCGCGTGACGCAGGCGATCCGGGTGCCGGTGGCGTGCTCCAGCGCGGAGTACCGCTTGCCGACCCAGCCCGCGCCGACGTCGAGCTGCGCGATGCTCACCTTGCCCGACGGGTCGGCCCACTCGTCGTCGGCCGCGGCCGGCAGCAGGCGGCGCAGCATCTGGTCGGCGGTCCACCGTACGGTCGCCACGGTCGGGATGCCGAGCCGCTGGTAGACCTCGGCGCGGCGGGGGTCGTAGATGCGCGCGGCGACGTGCTGGACGTCGAACTGCTCGCGCGCGACCCGCGCCGCGATGATGTTGGAGTTGTCGCCGTTGCTCACCGCGGCGAACGCGTCTGCCTGCTCGATCCCCGCCTCGACCAGCGTCTCGCGGTCGAAGCCGATGCCGACGACGGAACGGCCCTGGTAGTCCTTCGGCAGCCGCCGGAACGCCCCCGCGTCGCGGTCGATGATCGCGACGGTGTGGCCGAGCTGCTCGAGCCGCGCGGCCAGCGTGGAACCCACCCGGCCGCACCCCATGATCACGACGTGCACGTCGCACTCCTCCTCGCCGAACGTGGCGGAGCAACTCTGTCACACCGCCTGCCCCCTCGTTCTCTGCGGTCCGCCCGCCGGTCTCGCGCGTGATGATCATCAAAGAACGGGAGGTCGGCGCGGCCGGACGCAGCCTCGGCGAGTGCGCCACTAGGCTCCCGAGCCGTGGGCATCCTCGACATCCCGAAGCGGATCTTCGTCGGCCGGCCGCTGCGCAGCGACGCGCTCGGCCACACCCTGCTGCCGAAGAAGCTGGCGCTGCCCGTCTTCTCCAGCGACGCGCTGTCGTCGGTGTCGTACGCCACCGAGGAGGTCCTCCTCGCGCTCGGCGCCGGCGGCGTCGCGTACCTCACCTCGACGCCGTGGATCGCGGCGGGCGTGGTGCTGCTGTTCATGGTCATCACGGCGTCGTACCGCCAGACCGTCCGCGAGTACCCGCAGGGCGGCGGCGACTACACGGTTGCCCACGAGAACGTCAGCAAGAACGCCGGCCTCGTCGCCGCCAGCGCGCTGATGATCGACTACGTCCTGACGGTCGCGGTGTCGATCTCGGCCGGTGTCTACGCCATCGCGTCGGCGTTCCCGGAGTCCCACTTCGCGACCGACCACCGCGTCGGGATCGCGCTCGGCTTCATCACCTTCATCACGCTCATGAACCTCCGCGGCGTCAAGGAGGCGGGCACGTTCTTCGCCATCCCGACGTACGGCTTCGTGATCGGCATCATGGGCATGCTCGTCGTGGGCCTGTTCAAGCTGGCGACGGGCGTCGAGATGCAGGCGCAGAGCGCCACGCTGGAGCTGCCCCACGGCGAGTTCGTGGGCATGGCGAGCGTGTTCCTGCTGCTGCGCGCGTTCTCCTCGGGCTGTACGGCGCTGACCGGCGTCGAGGCCATCGCCAACGGCGTCCCCGCGTTCAAGAGGCCGCAGTCGGAGAACGCCGCCAAGACGCTGCTCATGATGTCGACGATCGCCATCACGATGTTCGTCGGCATCACGACGCTGGCGATGGCGACCGACGCGAAGGTCAACCCCGACCACGGGCACGGCGGCGAGGCGCTGCCGTCGATCGTGTCGCAGATCGCGGCGGCGGTGTTCGGCGGCAAGACGGTGCCGTTCTACTACGTGCAGTTCTTCACGGCGGCGATCCTCGTGCTGGCCGCGAACACGGCGTACCAGGACTTCCCGCGGCTCGCGTCGATCCTCGCGCAGGACCGCTACCTGCCCCGCCAGCTGCACAACCGCGGCGACCGGCTGGTGTTCTCCAACGGCGTCGTCGCACTCGCCGGCTTCGCCGCGCTGCTGGTCATCGCGTTCAACGCCGAGGTCACCCGGCTGATCCAGCTCTACATCGTCGGCGTGTTCGTGTCGTTCACGCTCGGCCAGGGCGGCATGGTGCTGCGCTGGACGCGCAAGCTGCGCGACCCCGACGTGCCCGACGACGTACGGGGCCGGATGCAACGCGCCCGTGCCATCAACGCCGTCGGCTCCGCCACCACCGCCGTCGTGCTCGTGATCGTGCTGTTCAGCAAGTTCACGCACGGCGCGTGGATCGTCGTCGTCGCCATGCCGATCCTGTTCTTGCTCATGAAGGCGATCAGCGCGCACTACGCCCGCGTCGCCAACGAGCTGCGCCAGACTTCGACGCGGCCGATGTTGTTCGCGCGCAACCACGCCGTCGTCCTCGTCTCGCAGGTCCACAACCCGACCCTGCGCGCGCTGAACTACGCCAAGTCCATCAAGGGCCACACCCTCACCGCGCTGTACGTCGAGGTCGACGAGGCCGAGAGCAAGAGCTTGCAGGACGAGTGGGAACGCGCCGGCATCGACGTTCCGCTGAAGGTCATCGCGTCGCCGTACCGCGAGATCACGAAGCCGGTGCTCGACTACATCCGGCGGATGCGCCAGGAGGCCGGCGACCGCGACGTCGTGACCGTGATCATCCCGGAGTACGTCGTCGGCAAATGGTGGGAACAGCTGCTGCACAACCAGTCGGCGCTGCGCATCAAGGCGTTCCTGCTGTTCCAGCCCGGCGTCATGGTCACGAGCGTGCCGTGGCACCTCTCATCCGCGCCGGAGCCCGAGGAGGCCGTCGCCGACCCGCCGCCCGGCGCCCCGAGCGGCATCGTTCCCGGCCCGGCGGACACCCCGCAGGAGCAGCCCCCGGCGTGACCTGGCGTCACCCGCGCAAGAGATCACCTGTGTCCGTCCGCGTGCCTTCCGGCCGTACGCCGACGGACACAGGTGATCGTTAACTACGCTGCGGCGCGTGGCTGAGGAGTACGTCGTCGAGGTCGGGCAGGCCCTGCGCGGCGGCGGGTGCGCGGCCGTCGTGGGCGGGCGCAAGGCCGTCGTACGGCATGCCCTCCCCGGCGAGCGCGTCCGCGCCGTCGTCACCCACGACGCCGCCGACGGCCCGCTGCGGCTCGACGCCGTCGCGGTCGAGGTCGCCTCGCCCGACCGCGTCGAGGAGCCGTGCCCGTACGCCAAGCCGCTGCGCTGCGGTGGCTGCGACTGGCAGCACGCGTCGCTCGCCGCGCAGCGGGCGTACAAGGCGGAGATCGTCAGCGCTCTCCTCGGTCGCGACGTGACCGTCGAGCCGGTGCCCGTGCCGGGCCGCCCCGACGACGGGCTCGGGTGGCGTGCGCGCGTGCAGTTCGACGTCACGCCGGACGGCCGCCTGGGGCTGCACAGGCACCGCTCCGCCGAGCTGGAGCCGCTCGACCGCTGCCTCATCGCGAGTGACGGCGTGGAGTCGGTCGGCGCCGAACGCCTCGCCTGGCCGGTCGCCGCCCGCGTCGAGGTCGTCGCGGGCAGCAGCGGCGACCGCGCGGTGGTCGTGACGCCGAGGAGGCGCCGCGCGCGGGTCGGTGCCGACGTCGCCGAGGACGTGTCGGTGCTGCGCGCCGACAAGGGCGACGCCGAGCCCGTACGCGGCCGTCCCGGCGTGCGCGAGCAGGCGGCGGGGCGTACGTGGTGGGTCGGCGGCAGCGGCTTCTGGCAGTCGCACGTCGCCGCGCCGGACACGCTCGTCGCGGCGGTCCTCGCCTACCTGCGCCCGGAGCCCGGCGACCTCGCTCTCGACCTCTACGCGGGCGTCGGCCTGTTCGCCGGTGCGCTCGCGCCGCACGTCGCGCGGGTCGTCGCGATCGAGTCGTACGCCCCCGCCGTCGACGACGCCAGGCAGAACCTCCGCGACCTCCGCAACGTCGAGTGCCACGCAGGCCGGGTCGACGCCGAGCTGACCCGCCTCGGGCTCGGCCGCGCCGACCTCGTCGTCCTCGACCCGCCGCGCGACGGCGCCGGCGCGGCGGTCATGGCGCAGGTGGAGGCGCTGGCGCCCCGGCGGATCGCGTACGTCTCCTGCGACCCCGCGTCGCTCGCGCGCGACCTCAGGGCGACGTCGTACGCCCTCACGGAGGTGCGGGCGTTCGACCTGTTCCCGATGACGTCGCACGTCGAGTGCGTGGCGCTGCTCGAACGGCGGTAACCTCCCCGGCCATGAAGACCCTGCTCGCCGTCGGCGCCGCGCTGGCCCTCGCGACCGCCTGCCGCGAGCCGGCCATCGAGCGCGTGGACCCGGACGCGTACACCCCGCCCCCGACCACCGCGTCCGCCTCCGCGACGCCCACGAAGACCCCGGCGCCGAAGCTCAAGGCGGGCAAGCCGAGCCCGAGCTGCGTCAACGGCTGGAAGGAGCCGGCACCCGGCAGTCCGCTCCGCACGAAGCCGCTCGACCTGCTGCGCAACCTCCAGGGCGTCGACAAGGAGTTCCACGTCGTCGACCTGCGCTACTTCACCGGCCCCGACGACGCCAACCTCTCGGCGGGGAGCAAGCAGAAGACGCCGGTCGAGCGGTGGTACGGCCAGGTCGTCTACACCGGCAAGCCCGACTTCCTCATCCGCTTCCTCGCCGTACGCCGCAACGTCGGCGAGGGCATCGTCGCCGTCGCCGACTACTCCACGACGGGCTTCAACTCGCCCGACTGGTACGGCTTCGACGGCGAGGGCGGCAAGAGCACGTATCCGGGGCTGCCCGGCAAGTGGCCCGGGCAGCCGTACGACTACGTGGACGCGGGCGAGCTGCCGCCTCAGGTCCGCGGCTGCCTCGCGCCGCTCTGACGTCGGCCGCGGCCCCGAGGCGCGCCGCGGCCCGGCCCGCCCCGCCCGCCCCCTGCGCGTGACGCGGAGGTTACTGGTGAGTAGCGACGTCGTAGGTCACCAGTTCGTGCTCGGCCGCAGTCGCTACTCACCAGTAACCTCCGGGCCGGCCGCCCGCCGGGCGGTCGCCGCGCCGGTCCGCCCACGCGCGCATAGACTCGCCGCGTGACGTTGCTGGAGTCCGTGAGCACTCCGGACGACCTGAAGAGGCTCGACGCCAAGGACCTGCCCGCGCTCGCGGTCGAGATCCGCGACTTCATGGTGCAGGCGGTCTCCCGTACGGGAGGCCACCTCGGCCCGAGTCTCGGCGTCGTCGAGCTGACGATCGCGTTGCATCGCGTGTTCGACTCGCCGGTCGACCGCGTCCTCTGGGACACCGGCCACCAGGCGTACGTCCACAAGATCCTCACCGGCCGCCAGGCCGGCTTCGCGACGCTGCGCCAGCCCGGCGGCCTCTCCGGCTACCCGAGCCGCGCCGAGTCCGAGCACGACGTCATCGAGAACTCTCACGCGTCGACCGCGCTGTCGTACGCCGACGGCCTCGCCAAGGCGTACGCCCTCCGCGGCGAGAAGCGCTCGGTCGTCGCGGTCGTCGGCGACGGCTCGCTGACCGGCGGCATGGCCTGGGAGGCGCTCAACACCATCGCGTCGGCCAACCGCCCCATCGTCATCGTCGTCAACGACAACGGCCGCTCATACGCCCCCACCATCGGCGGCCTCCAGCAGCACCTCGCCGCGCTGCGGATGACCCAGGGGTACGAGTCCGTTCTCGACACGGTCAAGAAGACGCTGGCGCACACGCCGCTCGTCGGCCCGCCGCTCTACGACGTCCTCCACCGCCTCAAGGACAGCCTCAAGGACGTCATCACGCCGCAGGTGCTGTTCGAGGACCTCGGGCTGAAGTACGTCGGCCCGATCGACGGCCACGACATCGGCGCCGTCGAGAACGCCCTGCGCAAGGCCCGCGACTTCGGCGGCCCCGTGATCGTGCACTGCATCACGCGCAAGGGCTTCGGGTACCAGCCGGCCGAGGACGACGAGGCCGACTGCCTGCACGCCGTCAGCGTCATCGACCCCGTCACCGGGCAGCCGCTGTCGGCCGTCGCGCCGTCGTGGACGAACGTCTTCTCCGACGAGATCGTGCGGATCGGCGCCGAGCGCCCGGACGTCGTCGCGATCACGGCGGCGATGCTGCAGCCGGTGGGGCTGAGCGCGTTCGCGGAGGCGTACCCCGACCGGATCTACGACGTCGGCATCGCCGAGCAGCACGCCGTCACGTCAGCCGCCGGCCTCGCCATGGGCGGGCTTCGGCCGGTGGTCTGCGTCTACGCGACGTTCCTCAACAGGGCGTTCGACCAGGTGCTCATGGACGTCGCGCTGCACGGCCTCCCGGTGACGATCGTGCTCGACCGCGCGGGCGTGACCGGTGAGGACGGGCCGAGCCACAACGGCATGTGGGACCTGTCGTCGATGCAGCTCGTACCCGGCCTGTCGATCGCCGCCCCGCGCGACGCCGCGACGCTGCGGGCGCTGCTGCGCGAGTCGCTGACGCTCGACGGGCCGGCGATCGTACGGTTCCCGAAGGGCGCGGTCGGCGACGACCTGCCCGTCGTCGGCACCCGCGACGGCATGGACGTCCTGCGCGCAGGGACCGACGTGCTCGTCGTCGCGGTCGGGCCGATGGCGCGCGTCGCGCTGGACGCCGCCGCGCGGCTCGCCGAGCAGGGGATCGAGGCGACCGTCGTGGACCCGCGCTGGGTCAAGCCGGTCAACCCCGGTCTCGTCACGCTCGCCCGGTCACACCGCCGCGTCGTCACCATCGAGGACAACGGCCGCGTCGGCGGCGTCGGTGCCGCCGTGCAGCTCGCGCTCTCCGACGCCGGCGTCCACGTGCCCGTGCAGGTGTTCGGGATCGCGCAGGAGTTCCTCGAGCAGGGCAAGCGCGACGCGATCCTCACCGCGCAGGGCCTCGGCGCCAAGGACGTGGCGCGCGCGATCGCCGAGGCCCACGCGGCGTACGAGTCGGTCTCCTAGCAGTTGAAGGACGCCGTGCCGATCCGGTTGCTCGGGTAGGCCCACGACACGGTGGTGCACGGCACCGCCCCTGGCGGTGCCGCCACGGTGACCGGCGCGAGCACGGCCACCGGGCCCATCGCCGTCGCCGACACCTCGCGGCCGCCCACGGTGCACCGCACCGTGACCGTCGCGGCGTGCGGCACGACGGCGGACCCGCCGGTCACCCTGCCGTCCTCGTACTGGCACGCCACGGCCACGTGCCAGCCGTCCAGGTTGGCGGGCGGGTTGGGTCCGCAGGTGAACGGATTCACGTTCGGCGAGCAGGCACCGGCCGGCCCGGCAAGACACGACGACACCGCCACCACGGCGGCCAGGACAGAACGCATCACGTCCCCCTTCGACGCCCTGTCTGACGGCGCTAGCAGCCGTACGTCGCGCTGCCCTGCGTGTAGTCCGGGTACCACCACGAGACGGTGGTGCAGACGGGGCCGTCGTACGAGCCCGTACGCCACGGGGTGACGTAGCCGACGGGGCCTTCGTGCGACTCGTCGACGACGACCGCGCCGAGGCGGCACTCGATCGTGACGTCGATGGCGTACGGCACGTAGGCGGCCGCGGTCAGCGTGCCGCCGGCGACCGCGCAGGGGACCGCGGTGTGCGCGTCGCGCTCGTCCTCGGGGACGTCGGGGCCGCACTGCCACGGGTTCGTGCCGAGCTGCCCCAGCGAGCAGGACGCGTCGGCGGCGGTGAGGGGGACGAGCGTGGCGGCGAGGGCCGCGGCGACGAGCAGGCGCATGGTGAGGGGGCTCCGATCATGAGGGGGAACGCCACGATAGCGGCGTTTGTCCACGATCGCGGCGTCCGGGACACTGCGCGCCATGCCCCGCCGCCGCCGCGCGTACGCCCGCCTCCTCGCCGTCCCCCGCCTCGCCGTCGAGAGCCTCCCGTGGGTGGCGGTGTTCGTCCTCCTCAAGCTCGTCCTCCACAGGCTGGACATCCAGCCGCTCGAGGCCAACCCGCTGCTGTCGGGCCTCGTCGCGGCGACGGTGTTCCTGCTCGGCTTCCTGCTCGCCGGCACCGCCGCGGACTACAAGGAGGCCGAACGCCTCCCCGGCGAGCTGGCGGCCGCCCTCGACACGATCGCCGACGAGTGCCTGCTCATCCACGCCGACAAGGGTGAGCCGGCGGCCGTCGAGACGCTGGCGCGGCTGCGTACGCTCGCCCGGTCGATCCGCGAGTGGCTCTACCACCAGCGCGAGTTCGGCTCGGTGCTGGGCGAGGTGCGCGCGCTGAACGAGCCGTTCGCCGTGTTCTCGCCGCTCGCCCTGCCCGGCTACGTCACGAGGCTCAAGTCCGAGCAGCACACGATCCGCCGCACGCTGATCCGCATCGACGCGATCCGTACGACCTCGTTCGTCGCCGCGGGGTACGCCATCGCCGAGCTGACCGGCACGCTGCTCGTCATCGGCCTGCTGCTGTCGAACATCGGCGACCTCGCGGAGTCGCTGTTCTTCACGGGCGTCATCGGGCTGCTGATGACGTACCTGTTCCTCCTGGTGCGCGACCTCGACGACCCGTTCGGCTACGTCAAGGGCGAGGAGGGCGCGGCGGACGTGTCGCTCAAGCCGCTGGAGGACGTGGCCCTCCGGCTGGAGGCGGAGTACCAGCGGCTCAGGACAGCGCCAGCGTCGTGAGCACCACCAGCGCCGACGTCCACGCCAGCGGCGCGGGGCCGGCCGGCTCGCCGTCGTACGTCACCTTCTCCGGCAGCGAGCCGTCGTCCGTACGGTGCCGCGCCAGCCAGTCGAGCCAGTGCCGCGCGCGCTTGTCGTCGCCGGCCGTCGCCGCGACGAGCGCGAACAGCGCCGTCTCAGGCGTCCACGACACGCCGTCCTGCTTCCACCCCTCGCCCGGCGCGACACCGCCGGCCGTGCGGCGCATCCGCTTCGGCGCGTGGTGCGCGGCCTCGGCCGCGCCGGCGACCGTACGGCGCTGGAACGGCGGCAGCAGGAACGTCACCGCCGCGTCCACCTCCTCGCCGCCCAGGTGCCGCGGGTAGCGGGGGCCGTACACCCGCTCGATGGCGGTCGCGGTGCGGTCGGCGGCGTGGCGTACCTCCTCGGCGCGGGCGCCGTGCCCGGTCATCGCGTAGACGTGCGCGGCGGCGTCGAGGCCGGCCAAGGTGGGGGCGGCGATGCCGAGCGTGAGGCGGCGTTCGCGGACCTCCCAGTAGTCGCTGGACGGCGGCGGCAGGCCCGCGCGGGACTCCAGCCGTCGCGCGGACCGGTCGAGCAGCGTGGCGTACCTGCCGGCGGAGGCGGCGTCACGGTCGAACACCTCCGCGAGCGCCCAGAGCGCCCAGCCAGGGCCGTCCTCCTGGAGGCCGCGCGCGTCCGGCGGGCCCGACCCGTCCGGCAGGTAGCGGGCGTGGAACGACCCGTCCTCGCCCTGCACCTCCTGGAGGAAGTCGAGGACGGCGCGGGCGTCGGCGAGGTGGCCGGTGCGGGCGTACGCCACCGCGACGAACGACGCGTCCCTCGGCCACACGTACCGCCAGTACGGCGCGTGGGCGGCGACCGCCGCGCCCCGGTCGGTGAGGCGGCGTACGTCGAGCAGGGCGGTGCGCGCGAGGTCGGCGTAACGGCCCGTCGGCAGGGTGCCGGAGACCAGCCAGGTCAGCTGCTCGATCTCGTCCGCGGGCGACGTCGCGCGCGGCCCGGCGGCCATCAGGGGGTACGTGTCGAGGGGCGCGGCGGACCCGCCCGCGGCGAGCGCGAGCAACGTGAGCGGGAGCGCGAGGGCGACCGTACGGGGCATCGCTTCCGAGCCTCGCAGGACGGAGCGGCGTACGAGACCGGTTTTCAGCGATAGAGCAGGGGCTGGAGCCAGGTCTCTTCCGGCGCGGGGTCGGAGACGGCGAGCGTCATGTCGCCGCCGGCGCGGACCATCGCGAGCTCGTCGGGCGTGACGAGCAGCGGGCGCGGGAAGCCGCGGTCCACCGAGTCGGTCGCGGCGGCGGCCGCGGGCCCGAACGCCGGGTCGATCCGGCTGATGTCGGCCCACCCGCGGGTGCGCATCGGCACGACGACCGGGCGCATGCCGCCCGCCTCGCCGGCGATCGCCGCGCGGAACGTCCACGAGCCGAGCAGCGTCACGACGTCGCAGTCGCCCATGGGGCGTAGCACCGCGGACTTGTCGCGCCAGAAGCGTTCGGCGGCCATCGCGCCCATGCGCTCGAGGTAGTTGCTGGCGCGCAGCCACCACGCGCCCGCGACGTCTGCCAGACCCGCCGCGTCGATGGCGGTCTGCGGGATCAGCGTCACGCGGTCCGGCTGGCCTGGCTGGATGCCGACGAAGCCGAGGCCGAGGTCGAGCGCGTCGCCCATGACCCGCTCGCGTACCCAGTCGAGGCCGGGGTGCAGGACGTGGTCGACCGGAAGGCCGACGGGGCGGGCGCGTTCGGCCAGGTCGTCGTACGTGTGGTCGGCCAGCCAGCGGCGGCGCAGCAGCCAGCGGGCGAGCAGGCGGCGGCCCGCGTCGGACTCGGGGTCGGCACCGGCGAGCGCGCGCCGGCACTCCTTCCACGACACGTGGACGGGGGGTACGCCGTCGACGAGGATGCCGCGGTCGTCGGGCTGCGCGTCGATGTCCATGAGCACGGAGACCGCCAGCGCACAGCGCTTCAGCGTCATTCGCGTCACATGGGCGGCCACGTACCGAGGGTACCCGGTGACCACTCCTTTCAGGCTGGGCCGAACGGGTGAACGGCAGCACCCGTACGCCAGGCTGCGCGCACGTTCCGATATCGGACTTTCGACCGTGTCGCCGAGGTTGCACATCACTGGCGAAATCGCGGTGTTCGCCGAAAACTCCATTTTCTCCGTACGCGTCCGCCATAAGGCGCCCACACTGACGCGGCCGGACCCGATCCGGCACGGCAGGGGACCTCCGGCACATCGCCGGCCGTCTCCCCACCGAGGGGGAGGTGAACATGCGCACCAGTAGCGTCCGGACCGTCAAGGCCGGCTCAGTCGAGCCCCAGTAGACCCGACCGGGTGGGGGCGCCGACCAGCGCCCCCACCTGCCGGCCCGATGACGGGGGAGCCCGTGACACAGACCGCTTCGCACACGTTGACGCCCGACGAGGCGGTGGCCTTCGCCACCGCCGCCCTGGCCACGTTGACGCTGCCGCCCTCGGCGCGGGTCGTCCTCGTGACGGGCTCGCTCGTGGAAGGGCTCGGCAACAGCCGCAGCGACGTGGACATCGTGACGTTCGCCGACGAGGTCATCGCGGGCGCGTCGCTCGACGTCGCGACCGGCTCGGTCGTCGACATCGCGCACGTCTCGGGAGTCCGGGTCGACCACGAGGTCTGGACGGTGGCGTACGTCGAGGAGCTGATCGAGCGGTTCGCGAAGTACGACGTGCGCGAAGAGAAGTTCTACATGGCGTTCACGCGCCATGAGATCGAGCTCGTTCATTGTGTTCTTGCGGCCCGCGCGATCCAGGGCGCCGACATTCACGCGCGCTGGGTCGAACAGCTCGACCCCGCACGGTTCGCCGACACGATGCGTCACATGGCCCACGACGCGTGCGAGGGATTCGTCGATGACGCGGTCGGCGCACTGGCGAGCGGCGACCTCGACACCGCGACGCTGATGACGCGCGCCGCCACCGAGTCCCTCGTCGACGCGTTCCTCGCCGCTCGGGGCGTCACCAGCCCCAAGCTGTTCAAGTGGCGTCAGCGCATCCTTCGCGGCGCGGGGTCGCCCGAGTGGTCGGACCTGTACTGGTCGGCGCAGGCGGTCGTACGCCCCGGCACTGCCGGTCCCGCGGCGATCGCGGCCGCGCTGACGTCGCGGATCCGGGAGATCAGGGCGCGGGCCTGCGAGATCGAGCTCGAGCTGCCGTACGGCAGCCTGTCCGGGTCGGCGCGCCGCTCGCCGTTCGCGCGGCTCCGCCGCTTCGGGTCGGAGTACGTCGTCAACCTCGACGGGCACAGCATCGGATGTGACGCCGTCGACGCCTCCATCTGGGCCCTGTGCACCGAGGACTCCGGAGCCGACCCGGAGAGCGTCGCGACGGCGGTGCGCGCACGCTTCCCCGGCGAGGACGGGATCGATGCCGCGTACGTCGGGTCGGTCGTGGGCGACATGGTCGCGCGCGGCGTCCTGGAGCAGCCGTGACCGTGCCACTGACCGCGGGGCCGCGCGACGGCGTTGCCGACACGAGTCGCCCCGAGCGCCGCAGGTTGCGCACCCAGCGCCCGTTCGTCGCGATCCTCACCGGTCAGACGCTGAGCCAGTTCGGCGACTACGCGTTCCGCATCGCGCTGCCGATCGAGGCGCTGCGGCTCACCGGAAGCGGCCGGCTGCTCAGCGCGGTGCTCGTCGCGCAGTCGATCTCCCTCGTCCTGGCGGCCCTCGCCGGAGGGGTGCTGGCAGACCGGGCCGGCTCCCGACGGGTGATGTTCCTCACGGACGCGGGCCGCGGCGTCGTCGTGTGCGCGGCGACGGTCGCCATCGCGACCGGCCGCATCACACCGTGGGCGCTCGTCGTCGTCGCGCTCATGCTCGGCGTCGGCCAGGGGCTGTTCCAGCCCGCGTACCAGGCCGCGGTGCCCGAGCTGGTGCCTGCCGGCCAGCTCACGGACGCCGCGCGCGCCGGTGCGCTCTGGCGGCGGCTCGCCTCGCTGGGCGGCGTCCCCGCCGGCGGCGCGCTGGTGGCGGCGTTCGGGACGTCGTGGGGGTTCGCCCTGAACGGCGCGACGTTCGTCGTCGCGGCCGCCTGCGTCGGCCTGTCCGGCCGGTGGCCGGGCCAGCTCGTGGCCGACCGCTCGGCGCGCCGCGGCCCCTTGGCGGACTTCGTCGCCGGGCTGCGCTACGTCGGGTCCCGCCGCGACCTCGAATGGCCGATCGCGGCGTTCGGGGTCGCCGTCCTCACGACGTTCTCGCCGCTCTTCCTCGCTCTGCCGTTGCTCCTCGCGCCCGATGGCCGCGCGGGGACCCTGCAGTTCAGCCTCGTCCTCACCGTCGCCGCGGTCGGGGGCGTCAGCGGCTCGGGCGCGTACCGGCACGTCGCCCGGTCGCATCCGCGCGGGCGGGTCGCCATGACCGCGCTCGCCGTCGTCGGCCTCTCGTACGCCGCCCTCGCCGTCGCCCACCCGGACGTCGTGTGGATGACGGCGGCGGCGTTCGTCGCGGGCGCGGCCACGACCGTCGGCGACGTCGCGTGGAGCTCGGCGCTGCAGGCACACGTTCCGCGCGAGGTGCTGGGCCGGGTCAGCAGTGTCGACTGGGTGGCGAGCTTCGGGCTCGCGCCGGTCGGTTATGCGCTGCTGCCGCTCGCCCTCCTGTACGGGTCACCACGTGCCGTGATCCTCTGCGGCGGCCTGGTCACGGCGGCGTTCGCGCTCGCGGTGGGCGCGCTGCGCGCGGTACGGAGCCTGACATGACCGTCGCGAGGTGCTTCGCATGCCGTGGGTAGCCGCCTCGCCCACCAGGGACGTGTGGGGTGTCACGTCGGCACAGGTGGACCTCGAGTGGGTCACGTTGCTGGCCGCGGCGGTGCCGCTGCGCGTCGCGATCGTGGGGGGGTCGGGCCGGCTCGGGTCGTGGCTCGCGACGGTCCTCGCCGAGACCGGCCACCGCGTCCGCGTGCTCGACTCCGTCGTCCCTGCCCCGAAGCGCGGGGTCGAGTTCGTCCAGACCGCCCTGGCGCGGGGCACCAGCCTCGAGGGCCGGCTCGACGGGATCGACTGCGTGATCCACCTGGCCGCCCTGCACGGCGCGCACCTCGCGGGTGGCCACTCGCGGCAGGACTTCTGGCAGGTCAACGTCGGCGGGACGAGCCGGCTGCTCAGGGAGTGCGAACGCGCCGGCGTCGCGCGCGTCGTCGCCGCGAGCTCGACGTCGGTGTACGGCGCCGGGTCACCGGCGGGCGCGGCACGCGTCCTCGACGAGGAGACACCGCTCGCTCCCGAGGACATCTACGACTTCACGAAGATCGCGACCGAGCGCCTGCTCGACGAGGTGCGGCTGCGGACGCCGATCGTCGCGACGGCGCTGAGGTTCGGGCGCTTCTTCTATCCCTCGGAGCACGACTACCAGCTCCGCAAGCTGTCGACGGGGCTCGACGTCCTCGACGCGTGCCAGGCGGTCGTACGGGTCATGCTCGCCGACACCGTGCCGCGGCCCGCGTACTGCGTCGCGTCCGACCTCTCGCTGTCGCGCGGCCAGCGGGAGCGGCTCGGCACCGACCTCCCCGGCGTGCTGGAGGAGGCGTTGCCCGGTCTCGTCGGCCGCTGTGCCGAGCGCGGCATCCCGCTGCCGGAGCGTGTCGGCAAGTCCGTCGACACGAGCGCGATCAGGGCGGACCTCGGCTACGAGCCGTGCCGGACGATCGCGTGGTCGCTCCTGGCCGCCGAGCGGGCCACGCTCGACCGCCGGGCACCTGTCGCCGCGCCGGTGACGCGCGCGTGCTGACGACCCAGCTCCTCGAGTTCTGGGGCGTCGACGAGGCGGCGCTCGTCGACGTCGCCAGGCGCACGGTCGGGCCCTGCGACGTGTACATCGGTGGCTCGCTCGCCGACGACGTCGGCACGATCACGTCAGACGTCGACCTGTACTGCTTCGTGGCCGGCGGCGAGGCGCCAGTCGCGCCGGCTCCCGCGCGCGTCGGCGCGGCCGGCGTCGAATGCCACGTCGTCCGCGTTGCCGACTACAGCGACTTCCCCGAGTCGCTGAGCGTCCTGCTGACCGATCCGGACCGGGCGGCGCTGCGGACGCCCTATCCGTCACCCGCCGCGCTGCGCTGCATGCACACGCTGTACCGCGACCGCGCGCTGGCGCCGGGACCGCTCTCGGACGCGGTGCGTCGCGAGACCGCCGCGGACCTGACCCACCTGTACGTCGGCCTGCGTTCGGTCATCTCGTGCGCGGCGTCGGCGGAAGACGTCATCGCGATGCTGTCGATGGGCGAGTACTGGACGGCGCTGTACGGCACCCGGCTCGTCGCCGAGTTCGCGCTGGACGCCGCGCTCGCCGTGGGCGGGCACGTCAACCCGAACACGAAGTGGCGCATGTCGCTGGCCGAGCGGGCCATCGTGGCCGGGGACCTGCCGTACGACATGGACGGGCTGGTGCCCGGGCTCTTCCCGAGCCCGCTCGGCGACGGCGACCCGTTCACCGCGGCCGTCGCGCTCGCGCGCGGCTGCCTCGCGTACGCCGCCGACGGGATGGTGCCGGCGTTCCCCCAGCTCGCGACCGCGCGCGCCCTGGTGGAGTCCCTCGCCGAGTGGGTCGACGCCGGCGCGCCGACGTTCGTCAGGACATGACGGAGCCGCCGGGCTGGCCTCGCGCCGCGCTGGTGACAGGCGCCAACCGCGGGCTGGGCCACGCGCTGGTGACCGAGCTGCTGGAGCGCGGCGTCCGGCTGGTCGTCGGGACGACGCGGTCCGGCGGCGACGCGCCCGCGGGCGCCGTCGCCGTCCGGCTCGACTACGCGGACGCGGACTCGATCCGCGCCGCGGGAGCGGAGGTGGCCGCCGCGGTGGACACCCTGGACCTCGTCGTCAACTGCGGGGCCGTCAACGTCGCGCCCGGACTGCCCCGCGCGGAGAGCAAGGGTCCGGCGGGTGACCTGTCGGGTGCCGCGCTACGGGTGCTGCTCGACGTCAACGTCGTCGGCCCGGCGCTGGCGGCGCAGGCGTTCCTGCCGCTGCTCGGACCTGGCGCCGTCGTCGTGAACGTCTCGTCGTCACGCGGCTCGCTGGCCCTCGCGTCCGATCCCGGCAGCGTCGGGTACGCCGTCTCGAAGGCCGCGCTGAACATGGTCACGCGCAAGCTCGCGGCCGAGCTCGCGCCGCTCGGCCGCACCGCCGTCGCGGTGGACCCGGGCTGGCTGCGTACCGACATGGGCGGCGACGCGGCGCCTCGCTCGGCCGCCGACGCCGCACGCGACCTGGTGGCGTTGCTGACCCGCTCGCGCGAGACGCTGAACGGCCGTTTCGTGACGACGGGCGGCGAGGACCTGCCATGGTGACCGCGCGGCAGACGACGCCCCGGCGCGGCCACGGCGGAGACGACGACGTCGCGGTCAAGCACTTCGCGGCCGCGGACACCGAGGCGCTGAAGTGCTGGGGCTCCGGGCACGCGAACGAGCGCGTGGCCGCCCGCGCGGTCGCCGGCTCCGCCCCCGAGGTCGTGGGAACGTGGTCCGACGACGCCGGCGACCACCTCGCGTACCGCTGGGTCCACGGCACGCCGCTACGGCCGGGCGGCGAGGCGGCGCGGGCCGCCGGCGAGCTGCTCCGCGAGGTGCACGCGACGACCGGTCCGTGGTGGGGGTCGCTCGACGGACGGTTCGTCTTCGAGGACCCGGTCGCGGCGTTGTCGTCGCGGTTCGGCCATGCCGTACGCCTCGTCGCCGGGGTCGACGAGGCGCTCGCGCGGGCTCTCGAGCGGTGGGGCGACGCCGCGCTGGGGGAGCTCGTCGTGGCCGGTCCGCCCCGCCTGGTGCACGGGGACTTCGGCCCCGCCAACCTCGTCGAGACGACGACCGGCCTCGTCGCGCTGGACTGGGAGCACGCGCGCTGGGGCCATCCGGCGGAGGACTGGGCGAAGATCCGGCTCGGCCTGCGCTTCGCCGAGCCGAACGCGTTCGACGCGGCCCGGTGGCCGACCGGCGACCTGCTCGCCGGCTACGGCGACGAGGCCGCCAGGCACGTCGCGGACGGAGCGCTGACGTCGTTCCTGGTGGTCTACTACGCCGCGACGCTGGGGGCGTTCTTCGAAGGACGCCCGAACCCCCGGCTCGACTGGATCAGGGACGGGGTCGCCATGGACGGAGCCGGGTATGCGGTTGGCTGACCGCACGTTGCCGGATGCGCTGTTCGCGTCGTACCGGCCGGTGCTCGTGGCGGGGTACGGCACGCCGGTCGGCTGCCACGACATCGGTCACGCGCTGCGCGTCGCGCGATGGGCGAACCGCCTCTCGGGTGAGGCCGGCGCCGACGCGCGTCTCTGCGTCCTCGCGGCGTTGTTCCACGACATCGGCTACGACAGCGGGCCCGGCCGCGCGGACCACGAGCTCAGGTCGGCGGCGGCAGTGCGCGTGGCTCTGCGTGACCTGCCCGACGCGGACGTGGCGACGGTCGCCGAGGCGGTGGCGAGCCGGCGTTTCAGCAAGCTGACCGAGCCGAAGTCGCCGGTCGGCATGGTTCTCGACGACGCCGACAACCTCGACGCACTCGGGTACG
The DNA here is from genome assembly GCA_035556555.1 of Frankiaceae bacterium. GTDB lineage: Bacteria > Actinomycetota > Actinomycetes > BP-191 > BP-191 > BP-191. The sequence goes on along the minus strand of DATMES010000046.1, from coordinate 4,854 downwards.
TCGGCGTCGCCCGGGCGTTCCTCTGGCTCGGCGAGCATCGTCCCGACCCCGACGGCCCCCCGCGGGACGCGGTGGCGGACGGCTTGGCGAAGCACGTCGAGGAGAAGCTCGGACGGCTCGCCGACCTGATGCACACGGACGCCGCGCGCGAGATCGCCGTCCGTCGCACCGCCACGGTCACGGCGTTCGTCGAGGGGCTCCGCGAGGAGACCGGGGACGACGCCGGATGAGCGACACCGGGCTCGTCGAGGTCACCGGCATCGACGGCGCAGGGAAGTCGACCGTGGTCGCCGAGCTGGCGCGTGCCCTCGGCTGGAGCGCCCGCAAGGTGCAGCCGTTCTCCCCGGAGGTCATGGCGCGCGTCGACGCCGCGCGGACGGCGTTCGGTGAGCGCGGCGCCGACGTGGCACGGTCGCTGGCGCTCGGCAGCGAGCTGCTGAGACACGCCGACGCCGGCGTGCCGCCGGCCGTCTACGACAGGTACGTCGAGAGCGCCAAGATGTGGTGGCACGTCAAGGACCTCTACCCGCTGCCCGACGACGTCGTGGCCCGTCTCCCCGCGCCTTCCCTGGTGCTTCTCCTGGACGTCGACCCCGAGACCGCCCTCGCGCGCCGGCTGACGACGACAGAGGTGTCGTCCGAGGCCGAGACCACCTTCATCGAGGCCTGTACGCGGTACCTCCGCGCCGCCGCCGTGGCCCACGACTGGGTCGTCGTGGACGCCGCGCGTCCCCTCGACGAGGTCGTCACGGTCGCGACGGCCGCGGTACGCGCTCACCTCGGCAGCCGTTCGCCGCGCTAGCGTCCGGGCGTGGACGCGGACGAGATCGACTCGCTGATGCGCACCACTGTGACCGGTCGGGCCATCTACGGCGTGAAGCTCTGGTGCAGATGGACCGAGGAGGGCTACGCGGGTCCCGCCGCGCTCGAGGAGCGCGTGCTGCTCGGGCGCTGCGAGACGCCGACGAAGCGGCCGAGGTCGCGTTGACGGCGTCGCGGGCGCGCGCGGGTGTCGGGACTGGAGGTGTTCGCGCGGCCGTACGACGTCGACGAGGGCTTCGGCTTCGGCCCACCCAGGGGGCTGTGTTCGACGGGCCGCGCGGGCGGTGAGCCTCGGCGACTGGGCACCACTGACGCCTGACGAGATGGCGGCGGTGCTGGAGGCGTTCGACGTGCCGTGGTGGCTGGCGGGCGGGTGTCCGCTGGACGCGTTCCTCGGGCGGCAGACGCGGGACCACGCCGACATCGACGTCAGCGTGCTGCGGCGCGACCAGGCGGCCGTCCGCGCGCACCTCGCGGCCTGGGACCTGCACGTCGCCGACCCGCCGGGGACGCTGCGGCCGTGGACGTCCGACGTCGCGACGGCGCACGACGTGTGGTGCCGGCGTACGCCGGGGGAGCCGTGGGCGTTCCAGCTCATGCTGGAGGACAGCGACGGCGACGACTGGGTCTACCGCCGCGACCCGCGTGTACGCCGCCCGATCGCGTCGCTGGGCGACCGCGTGCTCGTACCCGAGGTGCAGCTGCTCTACAAGAGCAAGGACCCGCGCCCGAAGGACCTGGCCGACCGCGCGCTCGTCCTGCCTCTGCTGTCCGAGACGGCGAGGGAGTGGCTCGTCGCGTCAGGCGGGTGAGGCGAGGCCGTTCGGGAGGAAGCGCTTGCCTGTGACCTTCTCGCTGATGCCGGAACGGTCGAGGTACGGCGTGATGCCGCCGAGCCAGAACGGCCACCCCGCGCCCAGCAGCAGGCACAGGTCGATGTCCTGCGCCTCGGCGACCACGCCCTCGTCGAGCATGATCGAGATCTCCTCGGCCATCGCCGACAGGGCGCGCTCGCGTACCTGCTCCGCGGTCAGCGGCACCGCGTCCGCGGGCGGCGAGAACATCGCCGCGACCTCCGGATCGACCTGCTGCCCTTCGGGCCCCCACGTGTAGATGCCGGGCTTCTTCGCCGCGACGAGGCGGGCGAGGTTGGGGGAGACGTAGTAACGGTCGGGGTACGCCTCGTGCATCGTCTCCGCGACGTGCAGCGCGACCGCGGGGCCGACGAGCGCGAGCAGCAGGAACGGGCTCATCGGCAGCCCGAGCGGGTCCAGAGCGGTGTCCGCGACGGAGAACGGCGTGCCCTCGTCGACGGCCTTCGTGACCTCGCCCATGAAGCGGGTGAGGAGCCGGTTGACGACGAACGCCGGCGCGTCCTTCACCAGCACCGCCGACTTCTTCAACGTCTTCGCCACCGCGAACGCCGTCGCCAGCGTCGCGTCGTCGGTCTGCTCGGCGCGCACGATCTCGAGCAGCGGCAGCACCGCGACCGGGTTGAAGAAGTGGAAGCCGACGACGCGCTCGGGGTGTTGCAGCTGCGACGCCATCGCGGTGACGGACAGCGAGGACGTGTTGGTCGCGAGGACGCAGTCGGGGCGTACGACCTCCTCGCACTCCGCGAACACCTGCTGCTTGACCTTCAGCTCCTCGAACACCGCCTCGATGACGAAGTCCGCGTCGCGGAACGCGTCCTTCGACAGCGAGCCCGTGACGAGCGCCTTGAGCCGGTTGGCCTTGTCGGCGTTGACGCGGCCCTTGGTCAGCAGGCCGTCGATCTGCTCGTGCACCCAGCCGACGCCCTTGTCGACGCGCGCCTGGTCCACGTCGGTCAAGACGACGGGCACCTCGAGCCGCTGTGCGAACAGCAGCCCGAGCTGCGACGCCATGAGCCCCGCGCCGACGACGCCGACCTTGGTGATCGCGCGGGCTCCCTCGCGGGGCGCGCCGACCGGGCGCTTGGCGCGCTTCTGCGTGAGGTCGAAGGCGTAGAGGCCCGAACGCAGCTCGTCGGAGAAGATCAGGTCGGCCAGCGCCTCGTCCTCGGCGGCGAAGCCCTCTGTCAGGTCAGCCGTGCGCGCGAGGCCGACGAGGTCGAGCGCCCTGTACGGAGCCGGGGCCGCGCCGTGGATCCGCGCGTCGAGCCCGGCCCGCGTCCGCGCGACCGCCTCGGTCCACGCCTCGCCGGTGTCGACGTGGGGGCGCTGGACGGTCACCTCTCCGGCGAGCACCGCCGAGACCCACTCCAGCGAACGCTCGAGGAAGTCGGCGGGCTCGTACATCACGTCGGCGATCCCCAGCGCGAACGCCTGGGGGCCCTTGAGCATCTTGTTCTGCGCGAGGGCGTTGTCGACGATGACCTGCAGGGCCTTGTCGGCGCCGATGAGCTGGGGGAGCAGCTGCGTGCCGCCCCAGCCGGGGATGAGGCCGAGGAAGCACTCGGGCAGCGCGACGGCCGCCGCGCCGGAGGAGATCGTGCGGTAGTGGCAGTGCAGCGCGAGCTCCAGGCCGCCGCCGAGCGCGGCGCCGTTGACGAGCGCGAACGTCGGCACCTCGGAGTCACGGAGGCGCCGGAAGACGCGGTGCCCCTCGCGGCCGACGGTGAGCGCCGTCTCGCGGTCGGGGATCTCCGGTACGCCGCCGAGGTCCGCGCCCACGGCGAAGACGAACGGCTTGCCCGTGACGGCGACGGCGGCAAGGCCCGGACGCGCGTGCGCCTCGTCGAGCGCGGCGTCGAGGGATCGCAGGCCGCCCTCGCCGAACGTGTTCGGCTTCGTGTGGTCGAACCCGTTGTCCAGCGTGATCAGCGCGATGTCGCCGGCTGGTACGGAGACCCAGCGCAGCTTGGCCTCGGTGACGACCTCTTCGTAGCTCATCGCACGTTCTCCCAGATGACGGTGCCGCCCATGCCGATGCCGACGCACATGGCGGTGATGCCGTAGCGGATGGACGGGTCGGCCTCGAACTGCCGCGCGAGCTGCGTCATGAGCCGCACGCCGCTCGACGCGAGGGGGTGGCCGTAGGCGATGGCGCCGCCGTACGGGTTGACGCGCTCGTCGTCGTCCTTGATGCCGAAGTGGTCGAGGAACGCGAGGACCTGGACGGCGAACGCCTCGTTCAGCTCGAACGCCCCGATGTCGTCGATCGACAGGCCGGTGCGCCGCAGTGCCTTCTCGGTCGACGGGATCGGGCCGACGCCCATGACCTCGGGCTCGACGCCAGCGAACGCGTACCCGACGAGCCGCATCCTCGGCGTCAGCCCGAGCTCGTGCGCCGTCTCCTCGGCGGTGACGAGGCAGGCGGTGGCGCCGTCGTTGATGCCGGCGGCGTTGCCCGCGGTGACGCGGCCGTGCGGGCGGAACGGCGTCTTGAGCTTCGCGAGGTCGTCGGGCGTGGTGCCAGGGCGCATCGGCTCGTCGGCCGTCGCGAGGCCCCAGCCGCCCTCGGACCACGTCGCGATCGGCACGAGGTCGCGCTGGATGACGCCGGCGTCGTACGCCGCCTTGGCCCTGGCCTGGCTCGTCGCGGCGAACGCGTCGCAACGCTCGCGGGTGATGTCGGGGGCGCGGTCGTGGAGGTTCTCGGCGGTGGCGCCCATGACGAGCGCGGACGGGTCCACGAGGCGTTCGCTGATGATGCGGGGGTTCGGATCGACGCCCTCGCCCATCGGGTGGCGGCCCATGTGCTCGACGCCGCCGGCGATGGCGACGTCGTAGGCGCCGAAGGCGATGCCCGACGCGGTGTTGGTGACCGCGGTCATCGCGCCCGCGCACATCCGGTCGATGGCGTAGCCGGGCACGGTCTGCGGAAGGCCGGCCAACAGGGCCGCCGTACGCCCGATGGTCAGCCCCTGGTCGCCGATCTGGGTGGTGGCCGCGATCGCGACCTCTCCGATCCGCTCGGGCGGCAGGTCGGGATGCCGCCGAAGCAACTCGCGGATGCAGTTGACGACGAGGTTGTCGGCACGGGTCTCGCTGTACAGCGAGCCGGCCTTGCCGAACGGCGTACGGACGCCCTCGACGAACACGACAGATC